>NZ_AWNK01000004.1 GCF_000469585.1 Chrysiogenes arsenatis DSM 11915 | reverse complement strand
ACCGGCGCATACCAGCAAGACAGAAGGAACCACGAACTATGCAACTAATAGACGGCATGCTCAAAGAGTTGCGTCTGAGCGGATTCAAACAGCACCTATCATCATTGCAGGATCAGGCACTAGAGAATAGTTGGAGCTACAGCGAATTTCTTAGCCATCTGTGCGAACGTGAAATTGCTAATCGTTTCCAGACGCGGGTGAGTAATTGGCGCCGCGAAAGCAGCCTCAATAATGCGAAAAATCTGACAAATTTATCATTAGAAAACTATCCACGGGAGGTTATGCAAACCATACGACAATTACAACAGTCCACCGACTGGGTTGATGGTGCCAATAACATACTCTTCTTTGGCCCTTCCGGTGTCGGCAAGTCACATATTGCAAACGCGTTAGGGTTGCACCTTATCGACCAAGGGGTACGCGTCAAGGCATTGAGTGCCGTGAGCCTCGTTCAGCAACTCCAGACAGCGAAAAACGCATTGGATCTTATTGGATTTATGAGCAAGCTGGATAAATATAGAGTCATAATTATTGACGACATTGGCTACGTAAAAAAAACAGAAGGAGAAACACAGGTACTCTTCGAATTTATTGCGCACCGTTACGAGAGTGGGAGCCTGATAATAACCAGCAACCAGCCATTCAGCGCATGGGATCAGATATTTCCAGATAGCTTAATGACCGTAGCGGCAGTCGATCGCATCATTCACCATGGATGGATCATACAAATAGAGGGGGAAAGTTATAGAAAAAAACAGAAACTAAGCCGTTAATCTACTCATAGAAAAGCGGCCAAGGTAATTGTCGCTGACCGGACAAAGTAATTGACGCCGGACAGACCCAGCGCGACTCAAAGCGGCTCAGGAGATAGCAAAAGAAAAACTCAGTGAAATGAGCGCTGTTATCGGTGCTGAAGCTACGAAGTAAAAGGAGCGTGATTGATGTTTGAGAACGACCTGCAAGAAGAGATCATTGATTTAGAAGAGGGTTCCGAAGTTGAAGAGGGAGAAGGTGTTGTAAAGTCAACGGTAGACCGTGGCGACGATTTTACACCGGAAACCGACGATGAAGAGGATGGCGGCAGCGTTAAAGTTGATGATGAAATATCTCCTGATGCGCTGAAAGATGTACTGGACGAGAAGCCGGATATTCGCATTCCAAAGTCGCGTTTCGATGAGATCAACGAGCGTATGAAGAACGCGGAACGTGAAGCGGAGCGGTTGCGGCAGGAGTTGGAAGGCAAGCAACAGGCGGCGTCACAAGGACAGGATAGCGGAAAAATTACAGAACTCGAATTGCTCATTGAACAAAAGGGCGACGCATATCATGAACTGCTACTCGAAGATCCTGAAAGAGCCAAGGATACATATAAGGAGCTGGAAAAGTTGCGCCGTCAGTTGATTTCTGAAGAGGCGCGAGTATTGGCAAAGCAGACTGTTGAGCAAACAAAACAGGAAGCATCGATAGAAGAGACCAAAAAAGTGGTGCTGAATCGTGCGATTGAGATCGTCAGTCAACACTCATTCCTGAACGATCAGGCGGAAG
The DNA here is from genome assembly GCF_000469585.1 of Chrysiogenes arsenatis DSM 11915. Taxonomy (NCBI): domain Bacteria; kingdom Pseudomonadati; phylum Chrysiogenota; class Chrysiogenia; order Chrysiogenales; family Chrysiogenaceae; genus Chrysiogenes; species Chrysiogenes arsenatis. The sequence continues at coordinate 155,951 of NZ_AWNK01000004.1, read as the reverse complement.
ACTTTAACCAAGAAGCCATCGACGAGTTCATTGCGCTGCGTGACGCGGCGTACAAAAAGACAGGGAACATGGTCGAAGCAATGGACAAGGCATTAAGTAAGGTGCTCAAGCTTTATGGGCAAGATGAGGCACAAGGTCAGCAGGATAATACGAATACTGATGCACTCACCAAAAAGCTGCAACTGGCGAGTCAACAACCGCCACGCGCAGGGGTAGGAAACCGTACCGCCGGGGATACGAGGCCGACGAAAGTTTCAGATATGTCCGAAGACGACTTCTCTGAACTCTCGGAAGCCGAAAAGCGCAGACTACGCGGTGATTTAGTCTGATAGCTGAGGGCGCATTTTCGGTGCGGCGCCCACTATAAATAGCACTGTCCTTCGCTACTTTTGCCCGGTGTTATGCGGCAAAACGAAGCGGCCACGTTAAGGCTGTTAAACGCTTACGAAAGCGAAATTTCGTGATGAATAGCAAACCCGTATGGGGGCGCAAATAATTCTCACGAGGTATGAGACGATGGCTTTAACGAATTTTGCCGCTCTGACACCGGAGCAAAAGTTAGTATGGAGTCGCGATGTATGGGAAGCCGCTCGCGACCAGATGTTTATCAAGCGTTTCATTGGTAAGGGCGATGGCGCCATGATTCAGCGTATTACGGAGTTGACGAAGACGGAAAAAGGCGACCAATGCATTATGCACCTCGTGGCCGACCTCGTTCAAGACGGTATCATTGGCGACAATGAGCGCGAGGGTAATGAGGAAGAAATGATGTCATACGCTGAGATTCTCAGCATTGACCTGATTTCACACGGCGTTCGCAATAAAGGGAAGATGGCTGACCAGAAAACCGTTATCCAATTCCGCGAACACGCGAAGTCGCGCCTTGCCTACTGGCTCTCAAACCGCGTTGACCAGCTCGCATTCCTAACGCTGTCGGGTGTTTCGTATGCGTACTACAACGACGGCTCACTGCGGAACAAAAGTCCGTTCCCTTCACTGAGTTTTGCTGCTGACGTTTCAGCCCCTTCTGCCAACCGCCACGTTACGTGGACGGGTGATGAGCTGGTATCGGGTGATACGTCGATCATCGCAAACACATTCAAGCCAAAGTACAAGATGATTGTCGATCTGGTGGCCTATGCCAAGGATCACTACGTCAAGCCGCTCATGTCTGGCGGTAAAGAGTATTACGTCATGTTGGTGAAGCCTGGCACTCTTGCTGCGCTTAAAACCGACCCTGATTATCAACGTGCCATCACTACTGCCCTGCCGCGCGATGCCAAGAACCCTTGGTTTACCGGCGGTAGTGTGACTATCGACGGCGCAGTGCTGCACGAGCATCGTCTGGTGTACTCAACTACTGGCGCACCTTCCGGACAGAAATGGGGAGAAGATCAAGCAATCAACGGTACTCGGACGCTGCTTTGTGGCGCACAAGCACTCGGCATGGCCGACCTTGGCGATCCTGAGTGGTGCGAGAAGATGTTCCAGTACGACAGTCAAAAAGGGATCAACGTGGACAAGATGTTTGGGTTGCTCAAGCCGAAGTTCCACAGCATCTACGATAACGCAGTTGAAGATTTTGGCGTGGTCGCTTGTGACCACTATCTCGGTTAAGGAGGGGTGAAGTATGCCTATCGTAAAGGATTGTGGCCGCCAAGATGTATTGGCTGCTGATATTGATTTTGATTTTTCTGATCTGGTGAACGGTACCGCCGTTGGTGTGATTGATCTGCCAATCGGTGCCATCGTCACGGGTGGTTTTTTGGCAACGCTTGTCGCGCTTGATTCCGGCACGTCTGACGTGATTGTGGTCAAAGGTGTGGCTGGTGATGCTCTTTCTGGTTCTGTGAACGTGCATGCTCTTGGCTGTACGGCGTTGACCCCTTCTGGTGCGCTGACTGCCACGAACGGTAATGTGACGGTAACGTGGACGGGCGTTGGTGCAGCTCCTAGCGCTGGCAAATGTCGTCTGGTAGTCAACTATATCGTTGATGGTCGTTCACACCATAGCCACGGCTGATGGTGATTTCCGTGGCAGTGTGTGCTTTGCGCCATACTGTCACGGGTTCCATTAAACATAAGGAGATAACGATATGAGATTTCGTTCAAGAGATAATACGGTACGTCGAATCACACTTCCAAACGGGCAGATTGTACGCATTGGCGCCGAGTGGCGCGAGATTCCAAGCTCATTGCATGACGCGGCGTTTGAAGTCGGATGTATTTCAGAAGAAGTTGCCAGATCAGTAACACCACCACAGGACGACGCAAAAGCAGAACGTAAACCATCACCAGCACAAAAGTAAGGGGCAACGATGACGCTTGAGGAAATGATCGACGATATTGCCGATATTGTGAACGATCCGGGGTATTCGAGTGAGGACGACATTTTGCCGTTCGTGAATCGGGCAATCATCAAGATTGCCTCGCGGGTGTTGTTGCCAGACTTGGCTACCAGCGAGGTTATTTCTACGGTGGCTGAAACGGTAGTAACGACGGACGAGGACACGGGCGAGGTGACAGAGAGTCTCGCTTATAACCACCGCGTTTTATTGCCTGAAAACTTCATGCGCTACCTGTACAGGGTGGAACCTGAAGAGAGCAGTAGACAGGCGATTCGTTTCTACAAAAGTCCGCAAGACTTTTTAAGTGATTGTCGCGGCGATATCGGAAGGCTGGTCACAAGCGTCAGCGCGGCCACGATGCTGGCAAAGTATTTACTGTATGTTGGAACCCCGAAGGAGCCGCAGCTTATTAGGTTGCACTTCTATCGTAAGCCTGATGCGCTGGTTGATCTTGGCGATACGCCCGACTACTTGCCGGAGTTCGCTCACGAATCAATCATCCATGCGGCATGCCATCGTATTTACGAGCGTATTGAGGATGGCATTGAGGGGCAGAAAACCAACACGCTTTACTATGAACAGAAGTTTGAGCAGGGCATTGCAGAGCTGGAGAAGTTCGCCAAGCTCCATGCCCCGCGTCCTCCGGCAACGGTTGTGCGAGGTGAGTTCCTATGAAGGTAACGCCAATTTTTCGCGGTAGTGACGGGCTAGATGTTGTCGTCGATCCGGTGCGACTGAAGTTTGATCCTGATAATGGTGTGTCGTCATTGGCAGTAGCTGTCAACGTGGTAGTTGATCGCACTGGCCGTGTTTCGCGCCGTGACGGGTATTCTGAAGTTATAACTGGCGATTGCCATAGTGTGTTTTGCGACGGCGGCATTTGCCTGTTTGTGCGCGATAACGAGCTATGCAGATTGCACGATGATATGAGCGTGTCGGTGGTGCGGAGTGGCGTTCTGGCTGGTACTCGCTGTGATTATGCTCAGGTAAATAACGATATCTACGTTGTTGGGGGTATTCAGGGGATTGTCAACGAGCATGGGGAGTTTCGCGAATGGGAAGCGGGAACGTATGTTGGTGCGCCTACGACGCGGAGCTTTAGTGCTCCACCGGAGAGCGGCGAGCATGTGGCGTTCTTTCAGTCGCGGGTATTTGTTTCGGTTGGCAATGTGGTTTTCTACTCGGAGCCGTTTGGGTTTTCTCTGTTCGATATGGAGCGCGGGTTTTTTATGTTCCCGACGCGGATACGGATGCTGAAGCCTGTTAATGGCGGCTTGTATGTGTCAACGGAAACGGAAACGATTTTCATTAGCGGCGCGAATGCCAACGAGTGGCAGGCAGTAAAGGTGGCCGCGCATCCGGCACTTGAGTGGTCGGCGGCCATCGACTTGGTAGATGGGCTGGATGCTGGGTTGGAAGAGCCGGGTCTGTGCGCGTTATGGGCGTCACGCGAGGGCGCTTGTCTTGGCACGCCATCCGGTGTGGTTGTCAATTTGAACCGCCATCGCATTCTGTACGGTGAAGAGGCTGGGGTTGCAGGGGCAAGTATCCTGCGTGGGTTTAATTTCATTCAAACAGTAGGAATATAAAGGGGTTACGATATGTGGAGATTAAGTACTGGTTTGCGCAATGCGATGTTAGAAGATAAGGGGTTTAAGGAGGCGTTTGCTAATGGGGTTATCCGCATCTTTACGGGAACGCAGCCTGCAAATGCTGACGCTGGTGAGACAGGAACTTTGCTCTGCCAGATTTCGCTTGCATCGGGCGCGTTTATTGCTGGCGCACCGGAAAACGGGATTAACTTCGGCACAGCAGCAAATGGCACAATCGGCAAAGCAGAAGGGGAAGTTTGGTCAGGGGTGAATATGGAAACGGGAACGGCTGGTTGGTTTCGTTTTTATGCAAACCCGCTTGTTACTGGCGTGAGTGCAACCGCTATCCGTATCGACGGTGTGTGTGCGACGAGCGGCGGCGAAATGCAGATGACAAACGTATCGCTGGTTTCGGGAACTACCACCACGGTTGACGTGGCGAACATCACATTGCCAGCACAGTAAGATTGTCTTTATAGCGATAGCGACTTAAAGGAAGCTATCGCTTTGTTTTACTGCCATAAGGAGGGGGAGCTTCCCATGTCACTGTCGCAAAATTCAACCAATAATTATCCCGGATCGCAACCGCATCCACTCACAGGAGCGCCGACGTTGCCAAGATTAGTGCCTGTCTATATTAAAAATATACTTGCTGGCGCAGTGTGGAAGTACGACTGGCAATCGTTTGAAGATGTTGGATGGGTGCAGACGTTTACGAAAATTAACAATAGCTATTACTACCGTGATGGATACCGTATTGAGTCGGTTCCATCGCCTGAAGCTCCTATTGAAATTGTGAATGCAATTAAAGACATAATTGGAGAAAAACCTCCTATACAAAAGGATTACGCGCCGATAGTGCCACAATTAACTGACGTTTATGTCAACCGACTGCATAGCCAAAATATAAATCAACCAACTACAGTACAAAATATAACAGGATGGGCAGCAGTTGGGAACTTACCAGCAGCAAAGTCATTATCGCAAGCCATTGTAACAAAGAGTCGAGTCTACTTTATTGGCGGATGGACGTACGATCCGTACTCTTCATACGTTAACTCAAATAAAGTCTACAGCGCCCCAATCAATGAAGATGGGACGTTAGGCGCTTGGAGTGCCGCTAATGATTTGTTAATTCCAATTGCAAGTAGCCAAGCCATTGTCACTAACAGTAGAGTGTACTTATTGGGTGGCGCATCTTATGAAGTGTTAGTTGACGGAGGACACCGAGAGTATAGAGAAAGTGTTATACAGTCAGCCCCAATCAATGAAGATGGGACGTTAGGCGCTTGGAGTATATCAGGAAATCTGCCTGTCACTATTAGCTTTCACCAAGCAATTGTTACTAAAAATCGCGTATATATAGTAGGTGGAACAATCTCATCACATTTGCAAAATGGAATGACAAGCGATAATAATTACAGCGCCCCAATCAATGAAGATGGGACGTTAGGCGCTTGGAGTGCCGCTAATGATTTGTTAATTCCAGTTATTGCCCATCAAGCCATTGTCACTAACAGTAGAGTGTACTTATTGGGTGGTTCAAAAGTTTTTGAACAGTATGGCTACTTAGTGCAAATGCAAGATATACAGTCAGCCCCAATCAATGAAGATGGGACGTTAGGCGCTTGGAGTATATCAGGAAATATCGGAATCAATGCGAACCCATTTCCTAGCCCTCACCAAGCAATTGTTACTAAAAATCGCGTATACTTAATTGGTAAATCTAATACATACACGGCTCAGATAAGTGATGAAGGTATACTAGGATCATGGAGTGCTACTGCTGGAAGTTTACCGGATTCTTCTCAAGCAATAATTACGAAAAATCGTGTGTATTTGTTAGGTGGAAGCAGCGGCAGTAACGCTATCTCGACAATCTACTCCGCTCCTTTTGCTGACGGGTGGGAAATAACTGAAAATAAATATACCAAAATTGAGTATCCTCCTACTGAATCAACAGGAGAAGATAAAGTCGTAGACTTAGGCGAGTATGGCGACTTTATCTTAAACCCTGACGGCACAATATCATTTACGTCCGAGGTTGGACTTGTTCATCATTGGCCATTACAAGAAAACCTTAATGATATTGTTGGTGGATTGCATGCCAGCATGAAGGATTGGTCTGATCCTGCGGTGTTTAGTGTCGAAAATGGAATAAAATACTTCACCACAACCGCTGGCGATAATGGTTGCGGGATGGATACTGAGTATTTTACTCAGTCATATAACGAATACACAATTTCTTTGTTTATTATGCAGAACACTGCGGTTCCTGACAATTTCCGCGATCTGTTTCAATTCGCATATACACAGCCTGACATACCTGTTGGACAGTATCAATACAGTGTTCTTTATGGATTTAAGACTGTATCTAGTGGTGTTGTCCGTATTGTTTTCCAGTGGAGAACACCGGGAACATCAAGCTGGCCTTTGATATTCGTACCTATTCCTGAATATTCAAACCAAGTCTTCCATGTATGTGTGACATATAAAGACCAGTTTCTGAGGTTATACCTCAATGGTGTTGAAGTAAGTTCTTCTGCAACTGTCGGCAACCTTACACTGGGAGGGGTTGAGCCTGATTACGGGTATAGCTCTATTGGTTCGCCACATGGGTATGAGATAGAAAGAATGTTCAATTTCAAAATATTTGACCGTGCGCTCTCTCAAAGCGAGATAGCTAACGAGAATATAAGAAAAGGCGAACGTCCTGTTGTTGGCGGTTCGCGCCCAGAGATGACAATCAACCGCGTTGCTGCCTCTCGCGGATGTGTAGCGTTGCGCGATCCTGTGGGTAGTTTTCAAGATGGAACATTATCGGTTGCTGGTAGGGTTGGTGGAATTTCATTTGGAGTAGGTGGTTAATATGAGCGGATCAACACCTAACACACAAATATGGAATAAGTTTCAAAATATCGTCAGCCTATTTACCGCAAATACCAGTTCCGGTAACATTAACTATGGAATCACTGCCGATAAAAGGATTGTCAGTACGAGCGGACAGTTTGATGGCATGGACGCGGTATTTATAGATAGATGGGTTGCCGTAAGAAGTAGTGGGATTGTAACGCCATTAGTATCATACAATTCGTTTGATCGCCTGATCAATTTTGATCAGTTATTTACAACTCAAATGCAAAACCTACATTATTACTATGATCTATGGAAGCCGTGGAAGTTTTTTAGTGATTTCGATACTAGCAAATTCAACCATTACTATGTTGGGAATGAAAAGTTCCAAGAATATATTGACGCTGGAATACTGATAACTCCGGGAATGTATGAAGGTATTTACGGTCTTACCAATATAAAACAGGCAATTCTAAGTTATGGTACTCTTTACAGTTTAACGATTGATGGAAATGTCATTGTAAACCATAAGGTTGATGAGTATTTGCTTACAGGAGTAAAGCAAATAGCCATAAACACTTCTTCCCATTGGAATGGGTGTTATGCTGTTACAGAAGATGGAAGGGTGTTGTGGCTTACCGATTATTCTTTAGACTGGCAAATAAGAGACACTGGTTTAATGAATATTTCCAAAATAAGTACATTATGTAGTTCTGTTGGTCGCAGAGGTATTGCAGCCCTAAGGAATGATGGCACAGTAGTATACAGAGGCGATGCCTCTTACCGTGAGTTCGTTAATGGGTCGTTTCGCTACGCTGGCGAGTTCGATACTACGTGCTTTACGGACATTGTCGATATTGCCCTTGGGTATGATGTATTGATTGGCATTCGTGACGATGGCACGGTGATTGGTACTGGCTCTATGTCTGCTGGAGAATACAGTTACAATACAGGGCTGAGAACTATTGCGGATTACATCTGTCCCAATAACTCCGCTATGACAACGTATATACCTGCGCTCGAAGGAGGCATTGCGGCAGACTCTTCTTTCGATAATGGTATTTTTGGATTCCTGCCAGCGCTGAGTGGCGGGTTCGATGTTACGGTGGAGCAGACTGATGTTGCAGGTTATTTTTATGGGGTTCTCCCTGTTTTAACCGGAGAATGTTCAGCTATAGCATATTTCGACAATGGACTTATTGGCTACCTTCCACTTTTGGATGGTTCATTTGATGTTTCCACTGGCAATACAACCGCTTGGATTAACCTTTCATACGTCACAAGTAAACCACTACCAGCGCTGAGTGGCGAAATGGATACCTCCATCCATTTGCCAGAGAACGGCGACATTACCGCAAGTCTTCCTGTTGTTGGTGGCGAGATCGTAGCGAATGTTTATATTCAAGGGATTAAAGACGGTATATTGCCGAAGCTTATTACTGGAACACTTTACGCTGATATTGTTCCGTTTTCAGGTATTCTTGGAGGTTTACCAAAACTCTCAGGGTCATTTGTCACAGACGATTCATCAACGGCATATATCATTTCAGCGCTACCAACGATTACTGGTGCACTCGAAACGTCACCAGTAATCTTCGCAGTATTTCCGCGACTGAACGGTTCTATTCAAATAAGCACGGAAACGATTTCCACACTGTCGGGAGAGCTTCCGCGATTGCATGGGATCATTGCGTCAGGGAATGTACTGAATGCGTTCTTGCCGTCGCTTATTGGCAATATCGAAGGGAGAACGTCTGAATCGGCTGCTATATCCGGTTCGCTACCGCAGATCACAGGGGCGGTGCAAGCCAAATCTGGCATTAAAGTTTCGTTAAATGGAACTCTACCGTCGTTATCTGGAAGCGTGTTGGTATTCACTGGCGACCTCATGCAGTTGAAATCGGTATTCCCTTCTCTTCATGGTGGATTCGTTGGGAGTAATAACACTGTCGCGTCTATCAACGGTACCATTCGGATACATGGGATGATGGCGGCAAATGCCGAAGTGGTTGGCTCGATTAGCGCATTACTTCCGTCGCTCCGCGCGCGCATGGCGGTTGGTGTAATACAGCAGTCGGTCATTCTGCGGCATATAAGAAACAAGGTGGTGGTGTGATATGCCAATGACTCTGAATACGAATCTACAAGCGGCAAGGGCGACAACGCAGTTCACGAATTACGCATTCAATTCCTTCTGTAATTTTGGAGGGAAAAGCATTGCAGCGAACGCTCAAGGGTTATCTTCACTTGGGGGCGACAAAGATAAAACCACAGTAATCAACGCCTATTTTGAACCAATTATGAGCGATTGGGGTAGTTCGTACATCAAGCAGATTCGCTTTATGTATTTCGGATACGAGGCTAGTGGTGACTTGAAATTGACTGTTACCAGCGAAGATGGAGAGGAAGAGGAGTACCAAATTCCACAGCGCAAAATCGGTCAACAGCGATACCGTGTTGCTATTAGCAGGCGAATCAATAAGCGATATTGGGTTTTCCGTATCTCGAACGAAAGCGGCGCCGACTTCTCAATGGATGCAATAGACGCGATTTTCATATTGAGGAACCATGGATTTTCTGAGAGTACCTAAGCGAATACGGCTCCACGGCGATGAACGAATGGCACAGTCTCACATTGGCGAAGCTATGAGCTTGGCATACTTGTGTGTTGAGCAAGCGCGGTTTCAAGGGTTAAAACAGTATTCTTTGCAAAGGACATTATTCAATGGAACTTTTGTAGAAGCAACACTAATTGCAGGATCATTGGTAATAAATATAACAAGTAGAGTAGTTACGCCTGCGGATAGAGAAGATAATTTCATTGAATTGCCATTCGTCATAAATAACCCAAAAGTTAAATTTTGTTTTGAGCCTAACCGTGTTGTTTCAATTTTTCCGTGGTCAACTTATGGTGTTACTGGTGGTTACGAGTATGGTTTCTATTCACTTAATCCGTATGCGAATACGGTATACCTTATCGTGTACGATGAGCTATGTAGCGAGATAGAGGTTTTCTCTAATGCGGCTTTTACTGGCGACACTACCCCATTGCTTGGATCGAAAGAGATTTTCACGGGTAGTTTTTATGGGAATATCTACGGAACGAAAATCGGTGGTGGGTTGCGCCGTATAAGTACATTATTCAGATATCCGTACTTCCTCACTTCTGACTTTAACGAATCAAGTTATTCAGAAATACAATACAAGCATGTAGCGCAAAATAACCTTTGGACTTTTGCTGTTCGTGACGATGGTAATGTTGATATTTTTCGATCCGATTATCAGCCAGAAATAAACTATCTGGAGCCAGGGTACTTCCCATCACAAAGCAGTAGTCAGGATCATAGGCTTGTGGCGCCATACGATTACTCTGAAAATTACACAGGACAGCCAATAGACGATGTAATCCATTGCGATGCGAACAATTACAATGCGGCATTCGTAAAGTCTAATGGAACGGTCTTCATGCTTAACTATGCAGGATTTAGAATGCAGCGATATGAGTTTTCTGGCATCGATTACACTCCAGATACACTCATTACAGAACATGTTCATACATCGACAATAGGTGAGCGATTTACAGGGGAATACTTTATTAAGCCGGGATGGTTTAATGATAATAAAAGGTTTCAACGTGATTTTTGGAAATACTTCCTCCCAATAGACCTCTCTCACTTTACTGACATTAAAAACGTCGTGGTTGCGGAATACTTTGTGCTTGGACTCAAGAACGACGGAACGGTGGTAATTGGAGTGCCAAGCGTGTCGCCTTACCTAATAGGCGAATCAACGGGCTATGGAACTCACGCAACATTTAACCCGATAGAGCATCAATCCACTATTTCGCAGTGGAGCAATATCAAACAGATAGCGGCAAATTCTTCAATGGTTTTTGCAGTAACAAACGACGGGGTTCTCCTCAGTTCGATAAGGATGATGTTTACGTATACGAATCAGTCATTACGATTCGATAATGGACTATACGCAATGATTAACCATGTCAACAGTATAGGTGTTGACCACATTGCGGTTTCAAACTCTAACCTAGCTATAGTTACAGTTGATTCACGTATTTTCGTATCAGGTGGAACAAATACAATCAGAAATGCGCAGCGGGAGTGAGTTAAAATTTGTTTTCAACGTAAAAATATAGCGGAGGGGCATTATGGCATCATCGTCAGTTATTATCAATACGGGCGCACCAAGGGTTAACCCGACAATTACATTTGACCAGACTAAAAGCGTTATCGACGCGAGGACAGCACAGATCACCAATGTGGCCAACCAAGCGTCAACAACAATGACGGCACAAATGAACGCCATTGCAAACATGGCAAACACTTTTACCCCAAATACTGGCAATAACACTACACCGCCATCGTCGCTACTGGCTGGTGTGCAAATCCCATCATTCAAGCCGGGATCAACGCCACAGGGTAGCATCCTAAAACCCGCACAACCGACAAGGGCGACAAAGCCGAATCTAACCAATATAAGTGCGATTACACCGCCTACTCTTCCAAGTTATTCTGTTGTTGCTCCATCTCTTGCACCAATAGCGAAGCCAGCAAAAGTGAACATTCCATCGCCAGGTGATATGCCATCAATGGTTACTCTGGTAAAGCCAACGGCACCAGAAATCAAAGATATTGCAATGCCATCAATAACACTACCGTCTATTCCGGCAGCGCCATCGGTAAGCGTTTCAGCTTTTGCCGAATTTGCCGGAATTTTCACTGGATCAGCACCTGTGGCTTTTGCCTCAAGCGCACCGGAAGCTTATACTACTGCTGGTTATTGGGGAGCTTTGTTAGGGAAGATTCTTGATGATATCACTAATGGTGGCACAGGATTAAACGCGGAAGTGGAAGCTGCGATTTTTAACCGACACCTTGACCGTATCGAAGAAGTCCTAGAAAAACAGACCGATGACACTATGAACTTTTTCGCTTCGCGTGGATTCAGTATGCCTACTGGAGCAATGGCGGCAACACTTGCGAATCTACAGAAGCAAGCGGCAAAGGAAAAGATCACTGCTAGTAATGAAATTGCGATTGCTCAGGCTGAACTTGCACAGAAAAACACGCAATTCAGCATGGATATTGGTGTAAAGGTCGAGGGGATACTGCGGGACTTCTACAACGAGCGAGTGCGGCAGATGTTTGAAGCTGCGCGATATACCGCTGAAAACTCCATCGCCATTTACGATGCAGCGGTAAAAAAATACAACCTCGACATTGAGGTGTACCGCACAAAGGCTCTGGCATACGAGACGAGCATAAAAGGCGAACTGGCGAAAATCGACATTTACCGTGGGCAAATGGAAGGGGCTAAACTTGGTGCTGATTTTGAACGGCTAAAGATCGAAGTGTATCAAGGGCAGATTGCTGCTGCTGAATCGCGGGTCAGGCTTTATTCCGCGCAAATGTCAGCCGTTGAGGTTGAGGCAAAATTAGAAATGGCAAAGCTCGAAGAGTACCGCTTAAAAACGCAAGCCTACCTTGCCGCAATAGATGCGCAAAAAGCCGAGTTCAGTATGTTTGAAACTGAGGTAAGGGCGCAAGGAACCGAAGTTGAAATTTACAAGGCGAAACTACAGGCCAAGGCCATAGAGCTTGAAAGTGCTATTAAAGCACATCAGTCGAAGATAGAAACCGTCAAGGCGCAATTGGAATACAACTCGCAATTGGTTGAGCAGTACAGAGCCGATGCGTCAATTTATGACACGGAGGTCAAGGCAAATATTGCTGACGTTAGTTCTCAGGTCGCAATGTATGAGGCGAAAATTTCGGCCTACCGCGCCGATGTTGGCGCACAAGAGGCGGCGGCAAAAGTGCAAACGGAAATACTTAAAGCGTCAATAGCTGAAGCCGAGGCAAACATCAGGCTTGGTATCGCTGGGACGGAAGCCACAGCACGGCAGTTTGAATCGGTCAGCGCATTACGACTCAAGGCACAAGAGGGGATTATGAATGTCAATGCTCAATTGGTCGCGTCGGCCATGAACGCAATCAATACGTCGGTATCGCTTGGATTCAGTGGAGGAACGAATAGTAGTTACAGCAGCAGCGACAGCGACAGCAGAAGCAGAAGCACGTCAGAGTCACACATTTACAATCACGAATAAGCCAATAACAGAACAATAAGAGGGGGGCGTTATGCTTAAAGGGGCAGCATTAGCAGACTACAGAAGAAGGAAAGATCAAGTAGCGGAACGCGATGCAGCGATAAAAGAAAGACTCGCAGCGCAGCAGATAGCTGGCAATCTTTCCGTTGTCGATAATAAAGGTCAAGCTGGTTTAGCAAAACAAAAACTCTCAAACGAGGGCGGGTATTCAATCCAGCAGCTTTCAAACACTGGTAATATCGACCGTCAGACGTTAGAAAATAAGGGTGCAATCGACACGCAAACATTGGCAAACAATTCTGCCCAGCGAATTACGCAGATGAATAACAATACTCGAATGGGAGTGAATAACGCAAATATCAATTCTGCTCATGCGCTGGCAACATTCAACAACAATAACTCCATGAACGAAGTTGCAGCAAGGAACGCACATGCTCAGTCTATCGCCAATCAGGAAGCGGCCTTCAAACTCCTGATAGGTGGGTATGAGCCGGAGCAAGCGAACTCTGTCATGCAGACACCCGCAGGGCAGGTGCCAAACATCGCGCGGTTCACACAACCGACCAAGCCAGCGGAGAAGGGTACGTTTTCAGTGTACACCGATCCCATAACAAGCGCACCAACCGTTTACAACACAGCTACAGGGGAACTTGGTAGTCAAGCAAGAGTTAAGGACAATAAAGATAATCCTGATGGGACTACGGAAACAAGGTATGGCAACTATGCTCGTCCTGATACTTCTGCCCCAAGTGTTTCTGCCCCAAGTGACGAGCTTCTACAATCGGCCATTGCACCGCAAATGAAGAAAAAGAAGCCTGCACCAAAAATAGGTGTTTATGAAAACTCGTGGCTACAAAACTGGCAGCTTAGATTACCGGAACCTCATATAAATCAAGGAATTTACGAGCGAGGTTATTGACATGAGAATGACCCTTCAACAATTCCGTCAGGAAAATCCGCATTTAAATGAACGCAATAGCGATGAGCTGGCGCAGCTTATTTATAAAAACGCTCCGGGTGCGCAGAAATACGAATTTAAAGATTTCTTGAATGTGCTGGATTATGAGGGCGATCGACTCGCAACGACAGAAAACCCAGGCATTCTCAGCACGGTTGATGATTTAGGTCGCGGTGTAACGAGCGGAGCGCTTCGTGCTGCTGGCAATGTGGCAGATTTCGCACAGTTAAAAGGTGCGGCAAAACTGCTTGGCGGTGCAGCGGAAGGGATACTGGAGGGTCAATCTGATTGGGCAAAGGTGCGCCGAAGCGTTGCCCCTTTTGGCGAAGACGAAAATGGAAGTTTAACGGTCAACAAGAACGCCTTTACAAATCCGGGCACTTTATTTTTACAGGGTGCTGAGATTCTTGGAGATCAAGCGCCACTGATTGCGAGTGGCCTTGGCCTTGGCTCTGTTGTCCGTGCGGGAGCAAAGGCGCTCGGGCTGACGACAAAGGCTGCGCAAACGGCAGCTTCCCGTGGTGCAACGGCGGGGTATGTAGCCAGCGGCGCGGCTATGGCAGGTGGGAGCAGTGGTAATGAGGCGGAGCAGATAGTCAGTCAAATGCCACATGAGAAACTGTTGGAGTCGGAGGTGTTCAAGGAAATCCTGCGTAACCGACACCAACAGTCTGGCTCACTTCAAGAGGCGTACCAGTTGGCACGATCTGACTTCATTGAAGCAACCAAGCAAGCGGCTATGTATGATCCGGTTAACCTGATTGCGTCCGGTGCCGGTGGCGTAATGAGTGGGAAGTTGCTTGATGGAAGTCTGATGAAGATGTTTGGCGGTGAAAAGCGCTGGAAAAACGCACTCAAAGGCGCATTGCTGGAAACTCCACAGGAAGCAGTACAGGAAGGGATTCAACAGCTTCGCATTAACGATGCCCTTATTGGGAAAGGGGTAATGGGAGATGATGAACGGATGGGTGGTGTGCTTCCGGCAGCGGCGACCGGTGCGCTTTATGGGGCTCCTATGGGGGCAGGATTTGGCGCTATTGGTACGGCTGATTCGAGCCAGCCGAACACGAAGAAGTTACCACTGGCAAAGGCCGCAGAAAGTATTCATACCCCGCAAGTCGATGAAACCAGAACTGCACTAGAGATATCTCAACCTGCTACTGAAGGCGAATTGCCACGTCAAGTAAATTACGTGCCGCTTATTGATGGTGAGCGCGTTGATCTGAGTAGTCTCGAAGAAGATCCAAAAACAAAACGATTGGCGTATGTGTTGCGTGAGTACACAACGCGCTACCCGAATAACCCGGATGCTTTTATCGACCAGATGAACACCGATTACCAGAATGCTACGAAAACCGCCAAACAGAAGATCGCAGATGAATTGCCGCTCTCGAAAAAACTACACGCAGAAAATGAAAAGAATGTGGCTAAAGGGAGGCTCAAGGAAATCAAAAACGATATGGTGGCCTTTTTGTCGATTAAAGACACGTTAACTCTTGAAGAAGAACCGCAAGTAGCTGATGTGTCGCCGCAAGTGGCCAGCAATAACCCACATGAAAAGAGTGTGGTGCGGAGCGTTATCGAGAGTTTACCGCAGACACCAGAGGTGGGGCATATCGATTCACTATTGATGGAGATTGAATCAAACCCAACAGCCATGAAAGAGATGGAAAAGGCACTTGGCGATATGAAGGCCGATGCCCTTCTTGCAGAAATCGAGAATAACCCAAACACGCTTGGATTGCTGGCACAATCACTTGAGGAGATTCGCACTGATAAAGAGATCAAGGCCACGCCAAATCAGGATTCCGATGGTGCTACTCCTGCCAAAGCTACCGAACAAGTAACCGGACAAGTGCCAGCAGAACAAACGAAAACCGCCGGACAAGAAACCGGGCAAACGCCAGAAAGCGTAAAGCCACAGGAGCAACCACAACCACCAGCAATCGCGCAAACGCAATCACCACAACAGCCACAGGAAAAGCCAGCAACGGAAAATACTACCCCAAGCGTAGGCGACACGGTTCAGTTTTACCATGCCGGGAAAGACGGATGGGTGGACGCGAACTATCGCGGTGAAGTGGACGGCAAGGTGACGGTGGTTTATGACGGGAAGAACTGGACAGTGGACAAGAGCGAGGTTCGCATTGATTCGCCCGTTGCGGAGCGTCCAGTTACCACTAAGCCCGTTGTCGCTACTGAAACGCAAGGCACTATCAATAACACATCAACATCGCCTGTTGACGAAGCGGTAAAAAATGCCATTGGCAATCGCCGTAATGCTGTGGCAGTGACGGTCACTGACCCAAAAGCCAAGCTCGACGGCTACGTGTTTGTTAATGCTGGTACCAAAAATGCCAAGTGGGAGTTGGTAGACAGTGAGGGAAATACTAAGCCAGTATCACCATTCATTGCCACCCGTGTAAAACACTTGGTTGAGAAGGGGAAGACTGCACCATACGTGGCCGGCAGTGCAGTTGGTAATGCTGAAAAGCAAGCATTGGACTCGGAACCTGGCATTGATGTTGTGAGTAAGGGTTATGAAAGCAAAGCCAAAGAGAATGCACGTCTGGCGTCGCTTAACGAGATAAAGGCCGACACGGTTATTGATGCTGCAACTTTCACTAATGGCGATGAAAAGCAGCGCAAGATAGTGGGGCAGGTTTTTAGAAAATTCGTGAGCAGGGTTCCAGAGTTCAAACAGGCTCCGGTATTCAAAGTGGTCAAGGATGGCGACGAATTATTCCTGCGCTTCAATGACTCGTACACGTTCAATCTAAAAGCAAAAACCTTTCTCCCTAAGACCGAATTGCGGGAAGGGATGACGGTGCGCTTTACCCCGGATGTATGGGGCGGAGCATCGAGGAATCAGAAAGCGGACATTCAGCCGGACGTAAAGACAGAGTCGAAGGCCGCAGACGTTCAATCAGAGGCAAAAGGCGACGGCAAGCCAGCAGCACAGAAGGCGACGGAGGCGAAGGTAAAAACACAGACGGAAGTAAAAACAGAAGAGAAACCTGCCAAGCCAGCAGAGAAGATCGATGATGTTGGAGAGAAGATCGGCGGGGCGAAGAAAGACACATGGCGCTCTTCTTTCGATAAAGAATACAGCGATGCCGAGCTTAACAATATGCCACTCTCGAAGATATGGCCGAAAGAAGATATCGACAAGATGGACGACAAGACGGCGGCAATCGCCACGGTTTTCAGAAACAAGATACCCAACAAGCCGCGCTCAGGGTACAAGCTGGCTCAGTGGGTGAAGGACGTAAAAGCCATCCGTGCGTTTATGGCTCGCGTTGGCACTATGGACAATGATGCGGCGCTCGATTTAATCCGTAAATCCAACAACGATGCCGTGCACGTCCGTATTCTACAATCGATACCGCGTGATCAATGGGATCGTATCGGTGAGGCGCAAGTTTACTCTAAATCATACACATACAACGATAATGGAGAGCGTGTTCCAAGAGCGAACGCGCTGATTCAAGTTGATGAAAACTATAAGCGCATTGATCTCAACGCCTCCGATTCGATAATTGAAATGGAAAACGTCGTTATTGATGTCGCGAGCGAAATGTTGAAAACCGACCGCACCGCAACAGGTAAATCAACATCGACCGCAGATGCCTACGAAATTCGTGGTTCAAAAGACAAAGGGTTCGCCGTCTTTCGCAAAGGGGATAAAGAATATCGTCCACTCACAGAAAGATTCCCTACCAGCAAAGAAGCACTTGCATACCGCAAGAACAACATCGAGGCGCTTGCAGAGGCGTGGGAAAAAATTAAAGAGCGCGATAACGTCAAGAAATCCGATGTGCGCTCCAAAGAGGAACGACCCCGCGCTGGTTCCGATTACCGCAAAGGGAAAGACGTTACCCCTGAACAGTTCGCTGATACATTTGGTTTCCGTGGTGTTGAGTTCGGCAATTGGGTTGAGCAAGGCAAACGGCAAGCGGATTTGAATGACGCTTACGATGCACTGATGGACTTGGCAAATATCGTCGGTATTCCACCAAAAGCTATATCGCTGAATGGCACACTTGGTCTTGGCTTCGGTTCGCGTGGCGGCGGCAAAGCGAGTGCGCATTATGAGGCGGACAAAACCGTTATCAACCTGACAAAGACACGCGGGTCGGGTTCGCTTGCCCACGAGTGGTTTCATGCACTGGACAATTACTTTTCTCGCAAACGTGGCGTGACAGAATTTACAGGTGATGAAAAGGCGTTCCGTGATGCGAACTACATTACCCACAAGCCGGAACAAATGTACGTCCATAAGGATTATCCGGCACATCCAAAATCGCGCGCTTATCTTGAGGCGGCGCGCAAGAGGAATCCTAATAACGAACATTTTCAGGAAAAGAACTGGAGCCTTGACCCAAACCACCCAGAAGGTGTGCGGCCGGAGGTCGAAAGAGCCTTTGCTAACTTGGTGGAAAAACTGAACGATTCGCCAATGTCCGAGCGTTCAGCCAAAAACGACAAGGGCAGTAACGACTACTGGAGCCGCACACTTGAGCGGGCATCCAGAGCGTTCGAGAACTTCGTCATCGAAGATATGACCAAAAACGGCTACCACAACGACTACCTTGCCAATGTTGTTGGCGCGTTTGACTTCCGGCGCAATCAGGATCGGTACCCTTATCTGCGACCAGATGAGATTGCCCCTATTGCGGAAGCATTCCAAAATCTTTTTGATACCGTGCAAACCCGCGAGACAGATAAAGGCGTGGAGCTTTTCAGCCGCAGTAAATCAGATATTCCAACGGTCGCGAAACTCACTGGGGACGAGATTCAGGGTGATGACCTGTTTGCTGCCGCGCGTGAATACTACCGCGAAAACCTGCAAGGCACGGTAGCGCACCGTGAGGAGATAGGCGATATACGGTTTACGTCGAAGGGATGGGGAAAGACAAAAGACGGCCTGAAGCGTAATCCGCTGAAAGTTAAATTGATACCTTCCGTGAGAGATATCATAGAAAATGGGCGCTATCATGGGCGTAATGAGGAAGTAGGTCGTGATGACAATGTGGTTGCATTCCATTATTTCGACGGCATAGTAAGTATTGACGGGGAGAATGTCCATGCTGGCGTAACAGTAGCAGAGGATGATAGCGGAAACCTTTATTATAATGTCAATCATAACCCGCAAGAGTTATGGGATCGCAAAAAAGAAACCCGCCCTGTACCCCGGATATCTGCCGAGGGGGGCGGGTTCTCGATGCAACCAGAGGTTTCCATCACTGATAATATGGAAAGCGACAGCGATTTTGTCAATATCCATATTTTCGATAATCAGGCCGCAACCACGCCACTCGCCAACGCACACACCGCGTCAACGCTCAAGGACGCCGTTGACAAAGCGTTCAGCAAGGTCAAAGGTTTTGCCGACTTGCTGATGGGTACGGGGAAATTCAAGATCATTTCCCGCGCACAGATGGAGCGGGATTTGACCACTACCACCGACGTTAAATACTCCGCTGACGGGCGTGTGCTTGGTTATGTCAAAGACGGCGTAGCGCACTTGGTCGCTGATAACATCGGCAAAGACCACGACGTTAAGGGGCTGATGCTCCATGAGGTCGGTGTCCACTTGCGCCAGCTTGGTCAGAACGATGCAGAGTTCCAGGGTATTCTTAAACAGTTCGAGAAGATGCGCACACTGAATCCAAGGGTAAGAGCCGCGTTTGACCGTGTGCCAAAGGAAACCGAAGCGCACCTGATAACCGAGGAGGCGCTTGGCTACTTCGTCGAAGCTAATCCGGATGTTCCCCTCTCGCAGAAATTCATTGCATGGGTACGCAAGCAATTACGCGCTCTTGGTAGTGCCATTAAGGGTGCTGACAGGCTCCGCTTTGTGAAGTGGGCGAATGAGCTTACCGCGGCAGATATTGTCGTCATGGCGCAATCTGCTACTGAGAATGCAGTGAATATGGAGAGAGGCGATGGCCAGAGTTCCGGTATCCGCTATTCAAGATCATCCGCGCCAACGAATACTGCAGCGCAGAACATCGCCCCCATCCCGACACCGGCAAGGATTGATTCTACGGCCAAAAGTTTAATGAAGGGTATCGGCCTGTTCGAGTCGGCCACCGACCGTTTGCGTCGTTCGAAGCATCCTATGCTGATCGACCTTGGGAACCGCGTTGACCGTTTCTATGACCGCGTGGACGAGCGCACGGGATTTGTAAACGGGCGCATTAAGCCACTGCTGGATAAGGTGACTGACGACGAATCGACAAAGCTCTTTGCCGAATACTGGAAGCACCACGACAACGGGCGCAAAGCGGAAGCTGATGCAGTCATTGCAAACCATCCTGAATTGCGTGCTTTGATCGAAGAGGTGAAAGCGGTTTACTTCGACATGGGTACGATCAACCAGACTATCAAGCAGCCTGACGGGTTCGAAGGCATATTGGTTGCCGATCCGAAAGCGGCGGGTGGATGGCGCAAAATTGGCCGTATCCGCAAGGGTGAGTTTTGGCCGCGTGCAATTCGGCCAGAAGTACAGGAAGTCCTCCGTAATCCGGCAAACAATATTGAACTTTGGAATGAAATAGTGGCAGCATTGCTTGATGGTGGGCATATCAAAGAACCTATGGAGGCAATGGACTATCTGCAAAGCTACTTCACGACCGAGATCAAAAACGACTACTTTGCCGGAGTCGAGCGGGCGCGTGGTGCGAAGTTGCCGGAAATATTTTACGACTACACTTGGACGGCATTTCAGAAGTACACGACCAAGTGGGCAACGCGGGTGAGCCAAATAGAACAATTCGGGCAAGCGACAACGGCAGGAACCAAAGACCTGTTCGCGGAAGTGGCAGGGCAGAGCTTCGACCCCGGCACGATTGATTATATTCGCGCCATAGAGTCGCGGGTTTATAATCGCCAATCTCCCGATACCATCCTTTCGCTCATGGATAACCTGAACATTTTGGCAACGGCTATGCAGCTTGGGAACCCCGCCACGGCAATACTGAACGTGATCGGCGGTAGTCAGCTTACCACGCAACTCTTTGGCTGGAAAACGGCTGCGCGTGCATACGCGAAGCTTACGCAGGAGTGGCAAGAGATTCAGCAAACGGGCATTAGCCTTGGTGTTCTCGGCAAGGATGTGATGAACATTCTGCGCGATACCGAAAGCACGGACACTTATTTCGATGCGGCTGGCCAAGTAAAGGACAAGCTCTCGAAGTTTGCAGCATGGACAATGAAATGGGGTGGATATACGCCAACGGAAAATATCATCCGTTCTCACGCACTGGCGGCGGGGATGATCCAGCTTTCCGATGCACTCCAAGCGTGGAACGCCAACATGAACAGTGACGACAGCAAGAAGTACCTGAAATTCATGGAGCAAAACGGCATTCACGCTGACAAGCTGATTGCAGAAAACGGCAAGGGCGAAGAGACGGGTCGCTTCCTGCGACTGATGGTTAATATTCCGCAAGGTTCGTACAGGATTGACCAAGTGCCGATTTACGTCGATACTCGCGTTGGGCGGTTCCTGTTCAAGTACCAGAAGTTCGCAACGCAAGTAAGCCGGATGTTCTGGAAGAATATGCTGGTTCCGTTTGTCGATGCAATCAAGAGCGGCGACACAAAGGAAATGGTGCGGACGTTGGTGCCAATACTGCGCTACTTCGCCACGGCGTTCGTGGGCGGCACGGCGGTACTTACGGCACGGGCAGCACTGTTCGGCCTGAGCGATCCGGGTGCGGATTGGGAAGAGATTGAGGAGGCAATGAAGCAGGAAGATCGGGCGTACCTAATGGCGCTCATGTTCAGCCGCGCACATGCTTCGTTGATGGCTGGCGCTGCGTTCGGCTTCTTTGGGAATTATATTCAGATGGGGATGGATATTACTGACCAGCAACGGGTGAAGAGTCCGCTTGATCCTCCGGGGCTTGCAACGATTAGCGCGGTGACAGAACTGCTGATGCGTTATATTGAGCAAGGTACATTGACCGGACGCGACATTGACCAGATCGGACAAAAGGCATTTGCGTTCTATCGCAGCTACAAGCGTGCTGGTATGACTGCGGGGATTTATTCCGATATTGATTTGAACGAGGTTCGCCTTGAGAAAGTACGGCGCGATATTAACGATATTCGCCAAGTAACGCGGCGGTATGCGTCACACATGGGGATTGAGTCGAAGCGGACTTCTTCAGGCCGGTTCGGAAAAACCGAGCGTAGCCCGTTGAATCAAGCGGTATACGAGGCTGTCTTGCTTGGTGATAGGGAGACGGCACGGCAGTTGATTCGTGAGGCGAAGCGCAATGCTGGGAGCTTCAAGGAACGCCAGAGTATTCATACGTCATTACAGGCATCGCTTCGGGTGCGTCAGCCGATACTCATTGCCGGAGCACCGAGCAATCAGGAGCGAATGAAGTTCCTGCGGTGGGCAAAGTTGAATCTGCCGGAGTCGAAATATAAGCTGGTGTACGACTATAACCGTGAATATCTGCGGAACGTCAGGGCGGTTGGGTTGTAGGGGGGAGAATAAAAAAAGCCCCCTTCGCAATTGGAGGGGGCTTTGTTCGTTTATGCTGTCGTCGGTTGCGGCATGGTATCCTTCTTCCGCTCCTCAATCGTCGTGCTGATCATATCGATTGTTTTAGCATCCTTAACCTGCTTGGCTTTCATTGCCTTGTACTCTTGCAGCGCTTGGGCGGCCAGCGGCATTCCCTGCATGATGTGGGAGAAGAAGGCAAACAGCTTACTTGGCTGTCTGTCGTAGCGGAAGGCATCCATTCCGGAAACGCCGTGCTCGCTCATGTCACCAAGGTTGGCAAACTCATCAAGCGCGGCATCGAGCATCGCGCCCGGTGTGTCGCGCAATTTATCAAGGCGGTCTTTGTATTCGCCAAGGCCGTGTTCTTGCGCGAGGCGGTCAAGGTAGGTCATGGCTTCGTCAAACTTCGCTGACGGCAGTTCGGTGTAGCTGCCGAGTTTAAAGTGGTTATTGAACCGCCCCCAGATGGCACCGTAGCACTTCTTGGCCGCGCCGATCTGTTTGACGTACTGCTGGAGTTCGGATTTCTGTTCAGGGGTGATGGTCACGCGGGTGTTCACGGCTACCCCTTTGCCCCAGTAGTCGGCAAGGGCGTGGTAACATTCTTTTTGATATTGGAGTAGGCGTTCTTTGAGTTCGGGCTTAACGCGGTTGACGTCAACACCGAAGAGCCAGCCATTGAGTAGGTCGAGGGGGAGAAAAGTTGTTTCCTGTTCGCCACCTGCGGAGGGTGTTGCCATGATGGCAATACCTTGAGATAACACAGGCTGTCGTTGGATTCTTCTGAATTGCGCCGTCCAATCTAACCCAATCGCTTCGACGATGGGTTTCATGGCAACGTAGACCTTGCCGTCTTTTTCGGTGGTGAGTAATTCGTGGCCGTGAAAAGAAACGGGAACAACGTGAGACGTGGTGGAATTAACTGTGTGTGTCATGGCGACACCTCCCTTGTGTTCTGCGCCCTTACTAAAGGCGGGAGCTAGTAACTGCACAAGGACAGCAGACTTATTCGTGCGCAAGCGCCTTATTTCGTCGTACTCCCGCCGCCATAGGCAACAAGGTAAAGGAATGCCACCATTATAAATGATTTTCGGGCATAAAAATACCGCGCTTACGGGGCGTGATGATCCGCCTTGTGTTGGGTGTTACTAGCACCTATTGCGGCGGACACTAGCAGCAAGCGCGGGGGTTGTCAAATTTATTTTTAATCTTAGATTACAGGTTATATTCCGCAAGTACAGAATGAGGATAAAGTCATTAGGAGGGTGTCAATGGGGTTTTTTGACAATTTTCGCGCAGTTAATTTGCAAGCAAAGGTTACTGCTATCGTTTCCACATACCTTGCGTTATCGCATAAAGTTCATGTCGGCAACGATAAAAATTTTTCCAGTGATGACTTAGCAATACAGATAACCGTCCCCGCAATTAGAAGGTTTCCTGCTTTGTTTTCCCCAAAACATATTAAAATTAAACCAAACATATTGGCTATTAGCATTTTTGTGAATGCACTTGATTCCACCTCTGGCGAAACCTTTACTCAACTCACATACAGGCAAAAGCGAGTCGCTTGCGAAGCTCTCGGCATTATATTATCAGAGACGTATTTAGGCATAGACGATCACCCTGCGGAAATCGAACTACTCAGTACTGCACACGAATTTTATAGAAACATGCAGAATTCTTGGTAATGGTTGCTGTTAATACAGGTGCCTGTCAATTATTATTGTTGGTCTTGAAACTGTCTCCAGTCAACTTTCGGCTGTTCAGGAAACTTACTGCGGCATGCACTCCTGATTGCATAAGCCGCGGTATTGCTCGATACGCCTCTCATGGATTCAAGTATGCAGTCTTCGTAGGAATTGATTTTCGGGGTAGACCAGAAAACCGCATCCACAATCAGTGCTGCACCAATGAAAAGCAATCCTGTGATGATTATTTTAGCGTTCACGCTTCCCCATTCTCCACTCCAACGGTGGAATTGCGTTTGGACTTAATTAGCCATTAAAATGCGCAGTAGGCGTTAAAGTGCAAGCATCGAATATATCCCTATTACCATACACTCGTTACCATCCATATAGAGAGTGCCACGTCCTCCAGCATTGATTGATAGGATTGCTTCTATCATCATGCCAGGTCTGACGCATGCTGCTGTCTTAATATACATATCGTTACCAACTATCTTGTATAAATTGCTACTTTCTCTACTTACGCTTACTTGGTAGTTTCCTGCATTTTGATTACTTAAACCGTAAACACCTATCACGTCGCACTGTTTTTTTGAATTGGGAAAAATGATCTTGCCGCGGTAGCCTGCCATTTTAAGGATAGCGCCGGAATAATACTCATATTCGTAACAGTTTTGTGTGTGAATAAAAATATCCTTCCCAATAACCTCGTAACGGTCTTGGTCGTTACGGGTGATTGTAACTTCGTAGTTTCCAGCAACTGCAAATATGGATAGTCCAATAAATACTAGGAAGCATGTGGCCAAAATCTTCATACCTACCCCCCTTCAACTGTTAAAATCGTTGTTTCATTCGTGAACGCTAAGACGATTTCCGTAACGACTTGGCGCAATATAGTGGTGAATAGCATGAGAATCAAGCGATACTTGGCGTAGGCTCGACCAATGTATCACTACACTTCTGGCACCTTTCCCACTTCTGCCGCTTTTGCCGGATTTTCTGCAACGAATCAATGTTTCAAGCTCAACAATAACATGAGTTAACCCTATACTGAGATTGTCGAAAATCTATTTCAGGAGGTTCATTATGAACGTGGGGTACAAGAAATAGGAGGCGTTATGGAACCGATCAGACATAAGCGAGGGGATACGTTCATTTTGTCGAGCTGTCAACTACTGGATGATAATCAGAATCCTATTGATTTAACTGACTATGTTATCCGCTCACAGTTGAGGACAAAGAGCGGGAAATTGGTTGATACGTTACTGGTAGAAATCGCTGCAGACCATTTATCATACACGATGACGGCACAGCAGCCAGAATCATGGCCAGCAGAAAAGTTAGAATGCGATGTTGAATATACCAATCCTGATGGTGTGAGGTTCAGTTCACAAACATTCTATGTTGATGTCATGCGGGATGTGACGCGATGAGCGGAACTACAGCCACACCACAATCGTATAATACGGTCATCGAATACCGAAGCGAACGCATTATTGTTGCGGTATTTGGCGTTGGTGCGGGAAGTATCCGTGATGCTCCGCATGACGGAAAGCTGCATGCAAGAGTTGACGGAGAGTGGCGAGAGATACCACCGACGGTTTGGCAATCTACCAGTTGGTAATTTCAGTAAATCGATAATTGATACATTAGGAGGATATTTTTATGTCACAGCCATTTAATATTTTTAGAGAGACGGTTTTGCCGGGAACACTTGAGGCATATTCAATCTATTTAATTGCTCCAGCGGCACGGCCTGATTTTGTTGAAATGTATGTCACGGGTTCAAGTGGTTCTATCGTTAAGCGCGCAATCAATGCGGATGATGTTCAAAGCATGATTGATGCGTCTATGGTTAGCGGTGGTGCGAATAGCATTGAGATGGTCGCTGATATTACCGAGCGCGACGCACTGGTGGCTACGCTGGAAGCAAATGCGCTGATTCTTGTGCTCGATGCCAGCGCTGACGCCACGGTTACGAGCGGTTCGGCAACGTATGCTTATCGCCATAGTAATACTTCGCTTACGAAAATTAGCGAATCTGAATCTATGGATGTTGCGCTATCGTGGGCAAATATCACAGGTAAGCCGTCATCATCTGTGACTGACATTGATGATGCGGTCTCTAAGCGACACGCCCATACGAATGCCACTGAGCTGAACAAGATAGGCGAGTCCGGAGGACATATGACGTATGGAGGAAAACTCCCTGTTACTGGATGGAACAGCGTGGGGTGGTAAGTGAACGAGATAGTCCGCTTTGAAAAAGTGATTGGAACACTACCCGGAACACTGACGCCAAACACAATGTATTTTGTTCGCGTTGGTGCCGGATTCGATCTATACCTCACAGATACAACTGGCAATATTGCGCATAATCCAAACATACCAACCGCCCTTCAGAAAATCACCGAGTCAAACGGCTTGCCGCTGTGGAATGGCGAGTCGTGGCCGTCCCCCACTCATCTATGGCGTGATATGGGAACTGCTGGTGCTGGGATGGGGGTGTATCCACTGGCGCTACCGGCTAATATTTCTCTATTGTTCGGTACTACCGATCCCAATAGCGATAATTTTGGAAACTATATCTACAGCGATGGTTCAATTATCACATGGAACCCGAAGGGCTATTACCGTATCGGTCACGCTGACAGCCCTCGCTATGCTGTCTATGGCAATAATGCGATGGATATTAGATACGATTTCCCAGACGAAGCTACCGCCAATGCTGATGGATATGTGTTAGACCGCGCATTCATTGATGGTGGCCAGATACGTCCGGGATTCTGGTACGACAAGTACGTCAACTCAAAATCGACAGACGGACTCACGCACGGTAGGTCTGTTAAAAACGGCGTACCAATAAGTTTGACAACCACAACTACATACACACGCTCACAAGGCATGACTGGTTGTACTGGTATTCTCGCTGACGCAGTAGTGTTATCACGCGCTCGTGGTGCAGGATTTAACGCAAAAACGATTTTTCAAGAATCATGGCTGGCAAAGGTAGCACTAGCACAAGCGCAGTATAGTACGAGTACGACGCATTGCGCTTGGTATGATGCGGCAGGAACGACTAATTTTCCCAAAGGATGTAATAACGGCGCACTACGCGACGTGAACGACACAAGCATATTGTTCGTCACTGCTGGTGATGCGGGAGCTTCGGCCAAGCCGCTCGCTGGTTCTGCAAATCAATTCGCAAAAACCACACACAACGGTCAGAATTGCGGAATTGCCGACTTGAATGGCACCATGTGGGAAGTTGCGTTGGGCGTTACATTTTGGGGGTCATCTGCGACGAGTGCGACGCAAATACTGAATGGCAACTCATACGTGCTGAAACCAAGTATTTCAGTGAGTTCGTTGACGGGCGGCTGGAACACTGGAACGGATGCGTGGGGTAATGAAGCGCATATTTTAGGGCTGTATGATCTCGTAGAGGATTATTTACCATTCGGCGCGACGCAGGGGAGTTATGTCTATTTCGGCAACGGTACGAATCGTGTGTTTGATCCTGCTGCATCGGGGGCTGGATATCTGCGTACAGCAGCAGGAGTGCAGCAAAACAATGATGCAACGAGCGCAACAGGTACGAATTTGTTCGGAGGTGATGGGTGCTACAGACACAATCGTCACAATCTTTTTCCGCTTTGTGGCGGCGCTTGGTCTGATGGTTCCCTTGCTGGGGTGTTTGCGCGTTCTTGGAGTGGCCACCGCTCTAACGCGAGCCACAATATTGGCTTTCGGGCTTCGGCCTATGTACTGTAAAGTGTTAGGGGTGCGGAAGCGCCCCATTGTAAAGTAGCAGGGGTAAATATATGTCGCGCCACATTCCAAAAAACGAAAACCCACAAGCAACGATATTCCATAAGTGTAGGGAAATGATAAAGTTATTAAATATCCACTTGAACCATTTCCCAAAGCACGAAAAATATGCTTTGTGCAACGAAATTCGGAATGCGGCTTACGACGTTTACTCTCTTTTGGTTGAGTGCAAGAAACGGTACCACAACAAGACAAGCCTTACCAAGCTAGATGTAAGGCATGAACAGTTAAGGATGCTAGTTAATCTTGCCTATGAGTTGGGTTACTATGAGTTTCACAATAGCGCGTCAACGCGAAGCGAGAGCGAAGCAAATAGAAGGTACTCTGCTATTTGTGTTTACATCAATGAGCTTGGCGCGATGATTGGTGGCTGGATAAGAAACCTGAAAAGTGAAATTAACCTTGGGGTGGTCGATCAATAGGCTTTGTGGCGGCAATTGGAATAATGGTTCCATTGCTGGAGTGTTTGCGCGTAATTGGAATAACAACCGATCTAACACGAACAACAATATTGGCTTTCGGGCTTCGGACTATGATTCTATCCTGAAATTCTCTGGAAAAACTGGAAACATAGGGAGCGATCCATCCCGCCATTTTTGGCGAAATCTGCAAAGGCAAACGTTTTAGTACTGAAAGGGAAAATCCAAATGCCTAAACGTTTCGGTAATTTATATGACAAGATTTTTACGGTTGACAACCTGTTCGAAGCGTACCGGACAGCAAGAAAGAACAAGCGCAAGAAATTGAACGTACATCTTTTTGAGTGCGACCTTGGCGGTAACATCATGCGACTACATGAAGAATTGCATAGTGGGAACTACACACCACGACCGTACAAGAAATTCACTGTGCGCGAACCGAAGCCGCGTGAAATATCGGCACCGGACTTTAGGGATGTTGTTGTGCAACATGCTATTTATAAAGTGATTTTGCCGATATTCGACAAAACATTCATTCACAATAGCTACGGTTGCCGCAGAAACAAAGGAACTCACAAGGCCAGCGACCGCGCACAGCAATACTTGCGGGAATCGCCGCCCGACAGCTACACGCTTCAGCTTGATATTCGCAAATACTATTACAGCATCAACCGCGAAACCTTACGCAATCTTTTAGAAAAGAAAATCAAAGATAAGCGATTGATTGACCTGATTATGTTATTCGCCAACGGAGAGGGCAAAACTGGAGTACCAATTGGAAATTTATTATCGCAACTGCTGGCGCTGATATACCTAAATAAGCTCGACCATTTTATCCAGCGTGAGCTTAAAGTCAGCAAGTATGTGCGCTATGTTGATGATTTTATTTTGTTCGGGCTTAGTAGCGATCAAGCAAAAATGTATCTCAAAAAAATACAAGAATTTCTATTGCTGCAATTGCAGCTCACGCTTTCTAAGTGGGGTATTGCAAAGGTATCTCGCGGGGTGAATTTTGTTGGATTCAGAACATGGCGCAATATGCGTTTCGTGCGAAAACATAGCATGAAGAGTATGACGAAAGCGATCAAGCGCGGAAAAATTGAAAGCATTATCAGCATACTTGGTAACGCTCATAAAACATCTTCATTCAAATGGTTTTGCATGAGGATCAAGGCAATGCGCCCAGAGCTTATTTCAAAAATACCAAACTACAAGGAGTTATCCGCATGATTTACAGCTACAAGAAAACAATCACACCCGGACACAGCGGCACAGTTTATGATTTTCGTTCGCATGACATTGAAGGGGTTAAACTGTTAAGGGAAATAGACGGACGTCATTACGTGTATATTCCCGATTCTATTTCAGATATACCGGAACAACTACCAGAAATTGAATTTCAAGCGGATACACAGGCTGATATCTCGCTGCTGCTCGCACATAACCCTGAAATAATTTCACGAATCAGAGAAGAGGGTGAGCGCCGTCTTGCGGCTATCGCGCAGCCTTACGAACAAGGGGAGCGTGAAAGTTGGTTTGTGCAATTGGAAGAGGCGAAAAGTGGAGGAGGTGCGATGCTGGAAAGCATGGCACAGGCGCGAGGGGTATCGCTGGAATTGATGATTGAAAAAGTGTTGGAGAATAATCAACTTTATCGTGCGGCTGTGGGTCATATTCTCGGACAGCAACAGGGGATTATTGACCGTGTGAATGCGGGGGAGTTGAGTGCGTGGTGGGAGTAATTTTCCCATATTCTTCCCATAATTTGCAATGCGCTTTGAATGATTTTGAACGCCAAACCACCACAGACGTGTTCAATTCCAGTCAAAAAACACTAACAGGCGGGTTCAATCCCAGTATCGCCCACCACTAAACCCTTTGTAAATAAATGCTTTGCATTTTAAGTTTTTCTTGTTTTCCATATTTTTCCCACATTTTGTTATGAAACCGTCCTCCGGCTCTGCCCGCAGGGCGGTTAATTTTATTCCCATATAGGTGAATTTGTATCATAAGGGCACAACCCGTTATTAAACGCGGGAGTCGCTTTTCTACATGAATTTAGAATTCAGGTGGATCTAGGAACCTGAACGACAACACTCCCAGAGATCTAACAATAGGCACCCTACTATGGAACACAACGACCAGCAGATCATCAAGCAACTACAAGCACAGCTTGCAGAAAAAACGGCTCAACTACTCGAAGTTGAGAACAAACTGAAACACACCTATGACGAATTGGAAAGAACCATTGCTGAACAGCAGCAAACTGAAGAAGCACTGCGGGAGAGCGAGAGCAAATATCGCCTGTTAACCGAAAACGCATCCGATGTGGTTTGGCGGCTTGACAGCGAGTACCGCTTTACCTATGTCAGCCCGGCGGATGAGCGGCTGCGTGGTTACAAGGCAGACGAAGTGCTAGGCCGCCATGTGTTTGAGATGTTTAACGAAGACGGTATCGCGGCCATCAAGAAAATGGCGCAACAGCGGCTTGAGGCAGAACGGCGCGGGATCTATACCGATGTTATCACTTTTGAGGCGGAGCATCGCTGTAAGGATGGGAGCTGGCTGTGGGCAGAAATTCGCTACTCGGCAGAGCGTGACGTAGATGGGAAAGTGACTGGATTCCATGGCATTACGCGGGAAATCACCGAGCGCAAACTCGCAGAGGATGAGACCCGCCGAGCCAAGGCCGTGGCCGAAGAGGCCAGTAAAGCTAAGAGCCAATTCTTGGCCACCATGAGCCATGAGATACGCACACCGCTGAATGCCCTCGTGGGATTCAGCACCCTGGCGCGCAAAGCGACGGATCCCGCGAAAATCAATCAGTACTTGTCAATCTTAGAGCACTCATCCCGTTCGTTGATGGATCTCGTGAATGATATCTTGGACGTCAGCAAGATTGATGCGGGGCGGCTGGAGCTTGAGGCGATGTCTATTCATCTTCGTCAATTTCTCGCCAGCCTCGAAGAACAGTACCATCATCTGGCCGCTCAGAAAATGTTGACTTTTCGAGTGACGGTAGACGACAGAATTCCAAGCTGGGTTTTGGGCGATCCGATCCGTCTGCGCCAGATCCTGACCAATCTGCTTGCCAATGCGGTGAAATTTACCGAAAACGGAGAAATATCCTGCACCATTAGTCGCCACGAAAACGGCACCGATCAACTTATTCGTTTTGAAGTGCGAGATAGCGGCATCGGCATACCCGCTTCCTTTCTAACGGATATCTTTAGCCCTTTTCGCCAGCTCGACCCAACCATCTCGCGTAAGTTTGGCGGCTCCGGTCTTGGTTTGGCAATTGTCCACAGTTTGGTGAAATTGATGAAAGGAACAATAGCGGTAAAGAGTACCGAAGGGGTCGGCAGTTGCTTTATCGTCGATCTGCCACTGCAGGAAACGGAGCCACTATCCGAAAAGCTTTTTGCTGTGCCGGTAATGCTTGAGCCATCTGAGATTCTGGTCGTCGAGGATAACCGTTTTAACCGGCAGCTGCTGGGTGACATTCTCACCTCATGGGGACACTTGGTGACGCTGACGGAAAATGGTCATCAGGCTCTGGTACTGGCAGAGCAACAGCCTTTCGATTTGGTCTTGCTGGATATCCGTATGCCAGGCATCGATGGCATTGAGGTTGCTCGCAGGATCCGGCAGCGAGAGCAGGAGCGTTCGCAAACAGCGGTGCCGATAATCGCTATTACCGCCGATACCGATATTGCAACCCGCGAAGCCTGTCATATGGGCGGTATCAACGCGGTGTTACAAAAGCCATTGATCCCAGACCAGCTGGCACGAGTCATTGCGACACAGCTTGAAGGAACAAAGAGCATCTCCCAAAAAAATATCCCGCAGCTAACGCAGCAAACCCTTGTTGGCCTGAGCAACAACCCTAAGCGTATTGATAATTTTCAACAGATATTAGTGACGGATATTGCCAACGAACTCCAGTGCTTGCGGAATTCACTTGCGCAGGGTGACCGGAATGAATTTCGCCGGGCGGCTCATACCTTAAAAGGGCTGTATGGATATATGACCAAACGGCAGCCGGTGGAATTAGCGAGCTGGCTGGTGCATCATGCCTCCGTTGCCTCAACTGGAGAGTTGTGGCAGATAGTAGAGCAGCTTTCAGCTATTGAGGCAGAATGTCCTCAGCGACTTCAGGAGTATACCGAATGAACCTTGCCTCACGCATACTGGTGGTCGATGACACGCAAAGCTTCCGTTTCATAGTGAAAGCGTTTTTGGATGATGCCGGTTATCAGGCTACCTGTGCCGCTGGGGGGGCTGAAGCGTTGGCGGCCTTGGAGCAGACCTCATTTGACCTCGTGTTGTCTGATATGGTCATGCCTGAGATGGATGGACTTGATTTACTGCATCAG
Source organism: Chrysiogenes arsenatis DSM 11915 (assembly GCF_000469585.1). Lineage (NCBI taxonomy): Bacteria > Pseudomonadati > Chrysiogenota > Chrysiogenia > Chrysiogenales > Chrysiogenaceae > Chrysiogenes > Chrysiogenes arsenatis. The sequence goes on along the minus strand of NZ_AWNK01000004.1, from coordinate 123,238 downwards.
ATACGCCGCCGTTATCCCCTGCTCCCCTTTGTGCTGATTACCGCTCACGGCAGCGTTGATAATGCCGTGGCCGCCATGAAAGACGGAGCCGATGATTATCTGCTGAAACCGCTAAACTGGGAAGAGCTGCTGATTGTGATAAAGCGCTTATTGACCAATGCCAAGATGCGGGCTAACTACGACCGGATGGTCAATTCTGAACGCGAGCAATACAGCTTTCACACTATTAACTCCGTTTCGTCGGTCATGGGGGAAGTCCTTGCTGCTGCTCGGCAGGTAGCGGCGTCCCCTCGCACTACTATTGCCATCTATGGCGAAAGTGGAGTGGGTAAAGAGGTGCTGGCGCGCGCCATTCATGTTACTTCCGGACAGAATTTGACCAATTTTGTTGCTGTAAACTGTGCTGCTATTCCAGAAACCTTGCTCGAAAGCGAATTGTTCGGCCATGTGAAAGGGGCTTTTACTGGCGCCGACCGTGAGCGCGAGGGAAAGTGTGGTCGGGCTCACGGTGGCACCCTGTTTCTCGATGAGATCGGCGATATGCCGCTGTCGTTGCAACCAAAGTTACTGCGTCTGCTGGAAGAGCGCGTCTATGAAAAAGTCGGCTCGGATCAGCTCCTATCCGCCAACTTCCGAGTTATTGTCGCTACGCACCGCAGTCTCGAACAATGCTGCAAACAGGGGAGTTTCCGCAGTGACCTCTACCATCGCTTAAACGTTTTTCCCATCACCATTCCTCCCTTGCGTGAACGGCGCGAAGACATCCCGCATCTGACTGATTGTTTTCTGGAAATTTTTAGACAGCATCAGGGTAAACCGCAGCTCGGCCTTTCACAGGCGGCACTTGACAAACTACTTGCCTACGACTGGCCCGGCAATATTCGTGAGCTACGCAACCTGCTTGAGTATGCCGCTATTACTTCTAATGGCGACCTGATTCAACCAAAGCACCTACGTCTGCAACCGTCAGATGAATCCTGCCATGGAGAGCTGGGTGATGGGCGTATCTCCTTCGGTTTCAACTTTTCCCCGGAAGAGTTTTCCCTCGCTGCCGTGAATCGACAAGTCTTGAGCTGGGCGCTCGCTCAGTGTAACAACAATAAATCCTCTGCCGCCCGCCTACTAAAAGCATCCCGCAAGCTGTTTTACTGATTTTACTTTCTCTTCGATCTTTTAAGTTGTCCCAGTGTGGACAATCTGTCCCTCGTGGGGCAACTCTAGCTTATCGTATCCTATTAACTTGTTAAAATTACATTCGTTGCATATTTGGCATAGATTTCGCTCCTACTATGCTCGCTAGCTCATTACTGGATACATATTGTCCGGATTTGGACAGGTGTGTTTATGTGATGGTGTCACAGACGGAAAGTTAGCGTGGTGAATCATCCTTGTAAAATTATCGTTTTAAGGAATTCCTATTATGGTTTGTGACTAGCTGATTTCTTATGCAATTAACTCACTGTGGCGGATTCCTAGGTGCTTTATATATAGATGAAATCGTATTTTCGAATCCGTTTTCCCTACACTTCCTCGTAGAGAAATGTTAGTACATTTTCTAATGTAAATCATGGATACAAGCCTCATTGATTCTGCTCGGTAATTCTGTTCTTAGGTGAGGACTATATTATGATAACTCGATCAAATTTTGTAAAAAAACAAATTGAGAACTCTTTCCGAGTAGAAAATCTAGAGCCGCGTATCCTGCTTTCGGCAGATCCAGTATTTGCTCCAGCTCAAATACTGATGCCTCATGATAACGAAATTACTATTCCGTACGATAATCAAGTCGCTAAAAACCTATCGCATCAACAGGAAGAATCGCTCTTTATCTCGCATTACGACCGCGATACTCCGGCCGATAGCGAGTTCGATATGTCGGCACTGGTGCGCGACATTAATGATATTTTTGGTACCTCTGTGGGGAACGAAATCCTTACCATTGAAACCGGCACAACGGTAGGTGGGAGTGGCGACTTTGAAATTCACCTGCATAACCAAGGGATTTTAGCTCCTGGCTATTCCCCTGGCGAGCAAACAGTAAGCAGTTATTTCCAGGATGAAAATGCACTGCTGCATATTGAAATTGGTGGCATGGTAGCAGGAACGCAGTTTGACCAGCTCAACGTCACCAACATGGCGGAGCTAAGTGGAACACTGCAAATAGAGCTTATTGATAGTTTTACCCCTACCGCAGGACAAACGTTTGATTTTCTCACCTATGGTGAACGTCAAGGGAATTTTACAACTATTACTGGGTTATATGACCACGATCTCAATAATATATTTCTCCGTATTGATGAGCAGGGGAATACGCTTCAATTACAGGCTCTCAGCGCGCAAACCATTACATTTACCAACCTAAACGATACGATCAATGTTTCCCAACATGAAAGCAATAAACTTTCTGTCGCGTACGGTTCTCATTCACACTTAATCGATCTTACTCTTGCGAACGCCCTGATATTTGACACTGGCGATGGTTGGGACTCGATAAATTTTCTTGGAACTATCGATCTAGGCTCCACCCATCTATTGGTAAAGTCAGAACAAATCAGTGTAAACGCTCAGGCCAGCCTTACTTCAACTGGCGATATTATCTTATTGGCGCAGGACTTTAGCGATGATGATCAAGGTCTCAACGCCGCTCTTGCGATCAATGGCAATATAAGTTCCGGTGGCCACTTGGCTCTTACTGCGGCAACCCAATGGAATTATGAAAGTTCCATATGGACGCCAGGCGATGTATTTAATAGCGAATCGAGTGCTACCATCACCATTGCTGATGATGTTTCACTTACAGGTCAAACTCTCCGTTTGCTGGCTCATACTGATAGCATGGTAGTGATCGACACGTCATTAGCCAGTTCTTTGCTTGGTAGCCTTTCTGGGATAACCGTTAAAGAAGACGCACTTATCACTATTGGTGCCGCAAATTTAAATGCCGATGCCATTTACCTGAAAACTACTACTGCCAGTCACTATTCTGCCACGGGGATGATTACGTGGAATACCATCCAAGTGCGCTCCGAAGTCTCTTTGCAAGGGACAACGGCAACTGCTGGCGACAATGGATTGCGTATTTTAGCTGTTGATGCCACGCATGCAGAAGCCATCGGCCCTGTAGCGGAATCAGAAGATGGTGAAGTAGGCGAATTCACCCTTTACAGCATGGCCTTTGCCTTTAATAGTGTCGACAATACGAGCATCATAAGTATTGCCGATAGCACATTACATGCAGGGGCGGCTGGAATCCGCATTGAGGCCGAAAGTCAAGCCCAGCTTGATGCACGCCTTATTGGCATTGCCACCAGCATCGGTTCCGAAGAGATACAGTCCGACAAAGTACCAACTTTTGCTCTGAATGGCTTTGTAGCCTCCAACCGTGTGCTTGGCGAAGTGAGCGTAACCGTTGTTAACTCGAATCTCACTACCAATAATGGTGGTGATTTATATATCCGAGCTGAAAATACATCTACCATCAATGCACGCCTTGAAGGAGGCGTTGATGCTCGCGGTACATCGGTTGGCGTTATGCTCGCCTTTAACACCATCGGTTGGGGAGCCCAAAATATCTTTAGCCAAGGGCTTGATGCGCTCCTTGGCACTACCGCACTTGGTACCGCGCAACCGCTACTTACCAGCATAAAATTTGAAGAGAGCGATTTTAATATTGCTGGCGATATGGAGCTGTACGCTTTATCAACTCCCACCCTTGATGCTTTTGTCAGTAGCGAAACTATTACCGAAGGCGATAACCTTGCCGTTGGATTCGTGATGACCAGCAATATGGTGGCATCGCGCAGTGAGATTATTTTTAATCCCAATAGTGCAACCACTCAACGCACCACCGGTGATTTAACCCTTTTAGCGTTAGATAATGCTTTAATATTTGCTGTAACCCGCATGGGATCAGCGAGTTCTGGTGGTGCTTCCGGTGGCGGTATCATTGCGCGCAATGACGTCCGCTCCGATGTAATGGTTGATATTCAAAATGCCAACGCCACCGTTGGGGGGAATCTCAGTATTTTAGCGCGCAGTGTCACGGTGATACAGGCCATACTTGATGGAAAACAACCCGACTCTTACGAAATGGAAGAGGAGGACGATGATCCAACCGAATCTCCTTCATTTGCGTTTACGGGAATTATTGCGACTAACCTCGTACTCTCTGATACGCAAATAGTCGTCAACGACAGCAATTTCACCGCCAGAGGCAACATGGATATAGATGCGCGCAATGCATCTACCCTGTTAGCGGAAAACGTCGCCGAAGCACGCGCTTCAGGAAATTCCATTGGAGCGACACTTGCTTTTAACACCATGGGCTGGGAAGCGCAGAATGTACTCTTCAATGCGCTTGATACCCTCCTTGGAACCAGTATTGGCAATGCTGATCCGGTGCAGGTGGTAGTCACACTTCGCAACAGCGAGCTAGAGGCCGAAGGCGACATTCGCATTGCCGCTACGGCACGCCAGAGCCTACTTTCCACGATTAGTAACCTTGCAGCTACTGAAGGTTCAGGCTTCTCTGCTGGACTGGTCCTCGCCAGTAATATGGTCAATTCGATAGCGCGTATTGTAATCGAAAAAACCACCGGTCAAGAACGTCAAATGCGCATTCAGGCCGGGGGCAACCTTTCAATCTCCGCGAAAGATAATGCCTCTTTAAATGCGACGATCAGCATGAAAACCAGTAGTAGTGGTGGTGGCACGGCTGTAGGTGGGCTTGTCGCGCGCAACGATCTGCGCAGTGATGTCCAAGCCAGTATTACCGCCGCCAACGTACGCGCCGAAGCGGACTTTAACTTGCAGGCATTAGAAGCCGCTAGCATCAGCGCTAAACTCAGCGGCAGTGTTGAGAGTAGCGAAGAAAAATTCACTCAAGCCGCCGACAGTACGAAGGGTGGCTTAACGGTTAATGGTCTGATAGCCACTAATCTTGTGCTCAGTAATTCTGCCGCAACCATCAGTGATTCTGTCGTTATCGCTGGTGGTAACATTTCAGTGCTTGCTGACAATACCTCTACCATCTCCGCCATGAACTCGGCGAGCATGACATCCGGTGGCACAGCTATTGGAGTGATGCTTGCTTTCAATACGATTGGCTATCAAGCGCAAAACTTACTTTTTAATACCATTGACACCATACTCGGCACAAATATAGGTGATGCGAGTCCGGCTGACGTCGTGGCAAGAGTCACCAATTCGCGACTCATGGCTGGGGGTAACCTCATTGTGAAGGCAGGAGGACTCGGAGATGACCCCTTAGAAAAAAAAGGTGCCCGTATCGAAGCCAGCATCAATAGCAGTTCAGCCGCTGGCAATGGAACTGCCGTTGGGCTTATCCTATCAAGCAATAAAATCAACAGTTCTGCGGTTGCCGAAATCGTATCCACAACCACTCAACAGCAGATTCAAGTAGGTGGCGACCTCCTTCTGCGTGCCGCCAGCAGTGCTGATATCAAGTCAAACGTTATTCTTTCTGTCTCCAGCAAAGGCGGTACTGCCGTTGGAGTGGTTGTTGCGCTGAACGACATTCAAGACGAGGTGCTCTCGCAGCTGAACAACGTCCACGTGGTTGCCGCCGGGAGCGTATCTGTTTTAGCCGAAGAACAAACCAGCCTCTCCTCAGTGCTCTCTGGGGTCATGGTCTCCCAAAAAAGCTCAGGATCGGGGTTGGCCGCCAGCGGTACCATTGCCACCAACCTGATTTTAGGCAACAGCCGTGCTCTCGTGCTCGACAGTAACATCAGCGCAAGAGGCGATTTGAATGTGCGTGCCATCAATAATTCCGCCATCATTGCGAATAACAAGGCGGTGGTTACCTCTCAGGACACGGCGGTTGGCGTTATGCTCGCATTCAACACGCTCGGCTATGAAACCCAGGATATCTTTACCCGCACAATTGACGCTTTGATCGGTACCGATATTGGTACCGTCGATCCGATCGCCGTTGTGGCGCGCATCGAAAATACGGCGCTGGATATTGGTCGAAATCTAAACTTGACGGCTGATGTTACGGCCTCGATTAGTGCCACCGTGTACAGCGAAGCACAGTCAAAATCGGCAGGGGCTGCCGCCAGCGTTGTGCTCGCCACGAACTTCGTCAGCAGTGATGCCGACGCCCGCTTACTCAGCCCCATTGGCCAAGCGCTCGTCGCTGGAGGCATTTGGGTTGAAGCTACCGATTCGCCTTCTATCCTTGCCGATGGCACCGTTATGGCGGCTGCCACGGCACCAAAGCTGAAAGATGAATATATCCGCGTCGATTTCACCAGTAATCAAGGGAATGTGGAGATTGGCTTTGGTAATCACGTCTATGTCACCAAAGACCATAAAAGTGGAGGCGAGCTCGGCCATATCTATCGCTACATGGGGTACAATGGAACTGCCATCAATGAGAGTGGCGATGACGAAGAGATTCTCACCAAAATAAACCTCTCTGCGACCGATTTTAATGACAATCGTTACTGGATGGAAATTCCCCCTCCAGAGGGTTTTGTAGGCGATATTCTTGCTTTTCTCTATGGCGAAATGCCGATGGAGGAAAAGGAAATTATCCTCCACACTCTCAATATCTTTGATAAGAATCATCCACTTGGCTTTAAGGTTGGTATGGGTTGGAAAGAACTCGATGTCATCGACTTCCTGAACGGCGAAGGCATTCAGGAAGCTGGAGTTGAACTGACTGACAATGGCATTCAGCTTAATCTCGGTGATATCGCTGGCTTCGCACTGCCCTCATTGATGCTCGAACTGGTCATGCCGACCCCAGACTTACTGTCAATTGAATATCAGCACCGGCTAGGAACTATTAAACACAATGGCGAACAGGTCGACTGGGGAATACAACTTGATTTTGGTTGGGAAAACTTAGTATTGACCGATTTTATCAAGGCTATTGTTGAAGGTGACAATCAAGCCTTCATGCCGCGCATCGACTACAAGGTTTATGTAGACATAGAGGATATTGACGACCTAGCACCGCAGAAGTTCTTGCCTCGCGAATTTATTATCAAACAACCGACACTCAATATGACCTTCCTGGGGAAACCGCTCCAGTTCATGTTCGGTGGCGAGCGCGATGCCGATGGTAATCCACCCGCAAGCAATCTCTTTACACTGCGCACCCTTGATTTAGAGGGCGACGATGACGTCTCCAAATTTGTTAATCGCAGCCTTGCGCCTATCAGCGTAACCATGCCTAAAGTGGATCTTGACACGTACTTACTGAATAAGCTGAAGCCGGGCTTAGCGAGTGAAATTCTGGCAGATCGCGATCCAAATTATTGGAATCAGGAGATGGTGAAAATCGATCTCGATGGCACTCTGGAAGAGATCGCCAATGGCTTAAAAGAATCACTGAAATTTATGCCGCGCTACCTCGAATTGTCAGACCCCAATGTAAATTTTGAACTCCTCGGTTTCACCAGTGATTGGCAACTTCCCCTGAGTGCGGTGTTAGATAGTATCCCTTGGATGTCAGAAGGGGAAAACGAAAAAGGGAGCTTTATTCATATTGACCTACTGGAAATATATGAAGCGATATTGCCAGATTTTCTGTTTTCCTTTGTTGATACGAGCATGACCAGCAAGGTTCAGTTGCCCGACATCAACTTGGGTGATCTGACGCCGGAAGATTTCAAGCAATATCAAGAATATTTTAACATGGCAATAGTTGCACTGGATGCCGTGGGCTTCGAATTACCACTGGAACGTGCGCCAGGAAAAACAACTCCCGATGCTCCAGCAAAAGAAGCCACGACTGCTTCACTTATTAAGGCGGCAGTGCCTGGCGTTTCTTCTGAACAATATCTTGAGCTCCATTTTGACGGCACAGACTATCAGGGAGAGCTTCCTGAACTCGCATTGGCGATGGGATCCAAAACTTCAGCGAAATTTCAAGTTCTCCCTGTAGGTCAGCCAGCCAATGAACTGCAGCGCTTAACTTTTATTCACTCCAAAGAAGATTATGGTGTCCAGTTCCGCCTCAGCAATGGATCGCAAACGAGTGAAGTACTGAGCTTTAGTAGCAACATCAGCGCCAATGCCGCAGCAATTCAGAGTGTCTTGAGTGCTTGGCACGGCGCAGGGAACGTGAAGGTCACAGCAGAAAAAACCGCCTTGGGCTGGTCGTATAACATAAGCTTTATCGGTGAGTTAGCCGCCACAAATATGGCGCAAATCCGGATGCAGCGAGTGGGCGATCCCGGCACTCTCGTGGTTCGTGCTGAAACTCTGATCGAAGGGGCAGAGGAATATACTGCCGAGATGCAAGCCGAACTGATCCAAGGGGCTCTTGAGGGTCTACTTGGCCGTGGCAACATTGCGGTCACACCCTATTCTGTTAGTGAATTCATCCAGCAGTACAAGATTGTCTTCGAAGGCAGGCAAGCAACTCGCCCCATTGACCTACTGAAAGTAAATGGTTTAAGCGATCCCGAAGCGGTACAAGCCTCGACTGGCAATCTGAAAATAGGCAAATTTCCCATCGGACCAGGCTATCAGTTTACCGTTCCCGATAAAGAGAAGTACACGCTAACAGTTACAATGGATGGCGCCAAATTCACTACCGGGGAACTTGAAAAAGATGCCAGCTTGGAGCAAATCAGCAATGCTTTATTGGGAGCCCGTTCCGCAAGCGGCGTACGACTCGACAGCCTTGGTATTAAAGCCGACGTGCTGAAGGGAGATAAAGATGGAAAATGGATCGTCAACTTTAAGGGGAGTCTTCATGGACAGGTTATCACCGCCTTTTCTGTCGCGGGAGTTGGCGGAGCTAAAACGGAAAAAAGTGAGGAGAAGGGTGCCACCGCTGTGGGTGCACTTATCGTCCGCAACGACATTCGCAGTTCAGCCTATGCCAGTATTGAAAACGCTCGGATAGAAGCGGGTACTGTTACCGTAACGGTCACTGAAGACGCTCAGATATATGCACAACTCGATGCCGTAGCGAAAACTGGCGACAGCAAATCACCGGGATTAGCCCTTGGTGGCATCATTGCCACCAATTTAATTCTTAACGAATCCGAAGCCTTAATTATCGATAGCATTATCACGACTACGGAAGGTGATGTTGCCGTACTGGCCAAGAACAATGCCGAAATATTTGCCAGTAATGCGAGCAGTATCAGCTCCAATGGTACTGGTGTCAATGTCACGCTGGCATTTAACACGATAGGTTGGCAAGCTCAGAACGTGCTTTTCAATACCATCGATGCCCTTATTGGAACTTCTATTGGCAATGAACAACCGGCTGAAGTCACGGCACGTATCCATAACAGTGATGTGAATGCCTATGGCAGTGTGATTGTTGAAGCCAACAACCAAGCTACTATTTTAGCACGAGTCACAAACGAGACGACCTCTGAGTTAGGCGATAAAGCACCGGATGACTCAAGCGCCACCTCCGTCGGTTTTGTCCTCGGTAGCAACATGGTCGAAAGCCGCGCCTTCGCCAGCATTTCTGGCATAAATCATAACGTCAACAGCATCATGGGCGATGTTCTTGCCTTAACCTTAAACGACGCTAGCATCAAGTCTTTGGTCAACCTCAGTGCAGAAACGGGCGACGAGGGCGATCAAGCCGCCGCCATCCGAGCGCTGGCGAGCTTCTTTGGGCAGAATTACACCGATTATTCTGGTGTGCGCGAAATCACTCTAGGTGACAGAGTGCGCATTGGCTCGAGCGGTTATACCCCGTTTGATCGTGTCGCAAAGCTACAATCAGGCGACCGCGTCACTCTCGATTGGGACATGGCCGGCGGTGCCGGAGGAACTACGTACCAATTCATTGGTGAACAGGCTTTGCAAAACCAGCGCCTTGATCGTCAGAATTATGCCGACACGAGCCTTTGGCGTGAAGTGGAAGCCGATACCGGCTTCATTTACATGGCGCGCGAAAACCTCGGTGAAGTTGATCTCGGACAAGAGGATTTTACCGATAGTTCTCGTTGGCTTGGAATCGACCTTGATGCGATTGTCGATTTCGTGGCAGAAGGAACCGACATCATATTTGGCGAAAGCGCTAAAGGTACCGGTTTTGGTGGGCTTGTAGTACGCAATGATGTGCGCTCCGACGTACACGCTTTGATTGAAGACGTCACTATTGATGCCGGTGGCACGGTGGGTGCGAAAGCGATAGAGTCAGCGGTGATTTTGGCTCAAGAAGAGAGCGTCGTCAGTGCGGATACGTTGGGCATCAATGTGGTTATCGCCACCAACACGATACTCGGTGGTGCCAATGCTGTAGTGCGCGATAGCCAAATCGATGCGGGTGGAAATCTCAGCGTTGTCGCTCAATCGGTGGCCTCGATTATTGCTAACGTCAACAGCGAGGTGCAAGCGACGACCTCAATAGGTGTCACGCTAGCGTTCAACACCATTGGTTATAAACCGACGAATCTTCTTTACAATATTCTTGATACCTTTGGTACTGAACTTGGCGGCCAGCAAACCCTCAATACGTATGCCGTCATCGAAAATACCCATTTCACTCTCAGTGGCAATCTCGAACTCAAGGCAGAATCGGCTGGTGCTATTGCCGCCAACATCGTTAATTCGGCTTTGGCGCTGGATGTTAGCATAACTGAAACGGGTGACTCTTCCTCCAACACTCTCACCGTCGCACCGGTTCTCGCGATGAATAAACTGAGCACCGATACGCGAGCACACATTATTGCCGCCCAAACCATGACCATAAAAGGCGATGTGCTGATTGTCGCTCAAGGTAAAAACGAAATTAGCTCTGAAGTAAAAGCCTCTGCCGTGAGCGTTGCCGCAAGTCGTAGCGGCGATACTCGCAGTATTTCCATTGGGCTCAGTCTGGCGCGCAATGACATCGAGAGCGACGTTATTGCATCTGTCGCTGGTGCTCCGAACAATATCGGAGCAAAATTGCGGGCTGATGGCAATGTGACTATTGAAGCATGGCGCGAAGGGAGTATTCTCGCCACTGGTACCGCCACCGCCGTAGCCGTGGCCGCTAGTCTGAAAGGGGCTACCTCCGTCGCTGGCGCTGGCACTTTAGCCTTCAATGCGATTAACGGAGCTACGAACGCCTTTGTCACTACCATGCAAGGGTTCAGTATCGGCAAGAATATGTCACTGTTCGCCAGTGACACCACCCTCATCGATGCTACCATCACTTCCACTGCCGTGGCGGTTTCAATCAGCCTTGGATCCAAAGCAACACCAGCTGTAGCTATTGGCTTATCCGTTGCGGCCAATAACATTGGGCGCAATACCACTGCTGATATCGATTATGATTTTGAGCACGAAGATACTGCAGCCACCTTAACCAAAGGCCAAAGAGTAAAAGTTGTTGATGGGCCATTGCTTGGGCGTGTCTATGAGTATATTGGCGATAACCGTACTGAAACCAGCGAATTGCTGAACGAAAACTACTACGATAATGCACAGTGGCAATGGGTCAATACGGTTACTGAACGGACACAAGTACTCGCGTATATCGCCAATGCCGCCACCACCGTTGGTGGTGATCTGAGCGTCGAAGCGAAAAATAATGCCTTTATCAATGCCAAAGTACAAACAACAACGGTAGCGGTCGCTGCCTCCAAAGGGACGACAGTCGCTCCAAGTATTGGCGGCGTTTATAGCGAAAATAACATTTACGTCGATACCCATGCCTACATCACCAGCACACTGCCCGTTGTAGCGGCCGCCATTAACCTACGTGCCGCAGACTTTAGCAGTATTAATTCCATAGCCGGTGCTGCCACCGTAGGGGCTTCACTTTCCTTGAAAAACTCCGTTGCGGTAACTATTGGGTTATCTCTGGCCTTTAATGAAATAGGCAACAGCACGAAAGCCTTTATCGAAGGGGCAGAGAGCGTCACCGCCACGACGGGTGATATTCTTATCAATGCTCAGGCAAGTGGTGTCACCTCTGGTATCTTTAGCCTCGCAGGTGCACATTTAAGTGCGGCAGATTTTGATGATGCCGCTACCAAAGAGAGCAATATTGAAGATACCGATATTGACGAATATGCCCTCGATGAATCAAATGATTACGCCATTTTACAAAAGTTAACTGTCGCCTTAACCGATGCCGGCATAAAACTCCCTGAAGTAAGCGACATTATTGCTGATTGGAATTATCGCAGTAATGATGGAGAGCAAACGCTTAAGACAGGTGATGTCATCCGCGTTGATAGATCTCACATGGCTGGTGGTGAACGGGATACATTATATCGCTATCTTGGCAACGAGGGTGAAATTGATTTATCACAAGCTGATTATGCCGATAGTACGTTATTTGAAAAAGTAATCCCAAACCCCACACTTAGCATTCTTGAGCCAGGCAAATCGTGGCTTATGGTACTTGCCGATGGCAGTAGCTACACGCTACGCCTTTCAGCAAACAACAACGATCAAGTAGAAATTATCCGTAATACTATCAATGCTTCTTCTTTAGCTGCTTCGATAGCGGTAGGGGCTGGCATGGATAATGGCATCGCTGTTAGTGGTGCTGGTGCCGTAGCCTATAACACCATGCTCACTTCCGCCGAAGCTTTTATACGCAATAGCCGTATTGATAGTGCCGGCGATGTTACCATTACCGCTTTCAGTAACAGTGGCATTAATGCCTCAGTTATAGCCGCTTCAATAGCGGTAGGTGCCGGCTCGAGCAATGGCGTTGGTGCCTCTATTGGTATAGCCTTAGCCCGTAACTGGATTGGCATCAACTCGAGTGGCCAATTCGAAGGCGCCCGCACTCATGCCTTTTTAGAAAATGTAAATCTTAATGCCGCTGGCGATTTAACACTGAGCGCGGTGGCCAGCCAAACGATAAGTTCTTTCGTATTCAGTGGTTCCGTCGCAGTGGCCGCTGGTGGTTCGTTTGGTATCGGGGCGTCAGGCTCTGGAGTTCTTGCCAACAATTGGATTGCCAACGATGTTTTTGCCGGTATTCGTGGCGAAACGAATGGCACCATTGAAGCCAATTCCATCACAATTACGGCCTATGACCGCTCAACCATTGAATCATTTGCGGGAGCGGCCTCAATAGCCGCCGCCCTTGGCGGTACGACGGGTGTCGCTGTATCGATAGGAGCCAGCATTGCGCGCAACGTTATTGATACTACCGTTGAAGCTGCAATATTAAACGCTACTGAAGTTATAAGCGTTGGTAATATTTTTATCGAAGGTCAATCCGAAGCACAGATAGAAGTTACTTCGATTGCCGCTTCTGTTGCGGCTGCCATCGGAGGCACATCCGGTATTGCCCTTAGCGGAGCGGGTGCCGATGCTAAAAATTACATCAATGGAAACACGATTGCGCGTGTTGAAAGGAGTTCTCTCGAAGCTCAGGGCAATGTGATTATCGCAGCTCGTGATAGCTCGCTTATTCTAGCGGACGTTGGCTCTTTAGCGGTATCGGTTGGTTTAGGTGGCACGGCGGGTATTGGCGCCTCATTGGGTGTCGGTATTGCCCGTAATGTCATCGGCATGCGCGAAGAGCAAGATCCGAGTTATCACTACACCACCGACCAAATCGACATCAGCAGCATCAGCAGTGGCCAGATCGTTAAGGTGTTGCATGGGGTGCGTGGTGATGAAACGTATGAATATATCGGAGAAGAAGTACTGTACTTTGAGGCCGAAGAGAACGGCAATTTGTCGACCCAAGATTACGGCAATACCCTTTTGTGGCGTCAAGTTGGCCTCGCAAGGGATGGCGGCAATGTTCATGCGTTGGTCGTCGATTCGGCCATCGATGCAGGGGGCGCACTGAGCCTGAATGCTCAAGCCGAGCAGCGTATCGAAGCACAAGTCAGTGCTTTGTCAGTAGCGGTCTCTGGTGGTGGTACTGGTGGTTTAGGGTTGAGTGGCGCTGGAGTTGGTGCCACCAATCAGATCTATGTTGATGTAGCTGCCACCATAACCGGCAGCCAAGGCAGTGGCATCAAAGCCGATGCCATCACCCTGAGTGCCAACGATGATTCTGTCATCGACGCCCGCTTAACCGGAACCGCTATCTCTGCTGCCCTTGGCGGTACTGTCGGAGTCGCAATATCAGTGGGCGCCAGCGTAGCTGCGAACAGTATTGGCAACCAAGTAACCGCCGCTATCAACCAAGCGGAAGTAGAAGCACGTAGTGGCGATATCGAACTGCAAGCCATAGAAAATGCGAGCATCACTGCCAATGTGAGTGCCATATCGGCAGCAGCTTCCGTGGGCGGCACGGCGGGAATCAGCTTTAGTGGCGCCTTTGGCTTTGCTCACAACGTCATCATCAACCAAACACAAGCACTGATTCAGGATTCACATATAGATGCCGTCGGTAATGTCACCGTACTGGCAGACAACCTCGCCAGCATCCGTGCCGAAGTGGGCGCCGCTTCAGCCGCATTGGCTGTCGGTGGTACCGTTGGTATTGGCATTGCTATCGGTTCTGCTCAGGCCGAAAATAGTATCGGCGGAAGTGTTCAGGCACTGGTCAGCAATACGAATATGGTTGCTCGCGGGCTGGTCATTGAGGCCGCCAACGACGCAATTATTGAAGCCATAGTCGATGCCAAAAGCATGGCGGTGGCTGGTGGCGCCGTGGGTGTCGCCGCATCAGGAGCAGGCTCCGTAGCCGATAACACCATAGCGATGACGATAAGTGCCGCCCTGAGTGGGGGGAACGTGCTACTGCTTGAGGATGCCCGTATCGAAGCCAAGGAACACTCTAGTATCTTGGCAGATGTTACCGCTGCCTCGCTGGCCGCTTCGGTAGGAGCTTTTGGCGGTTCTGTCGCAATTGGCGTTTCGATTGCCAGTAATACATTGGATAACCACATTGTCGCCCAAGTTTCAGCTACGAATTTTGCTTCTGAAACTGGGAACCTGAGTGTGTTGGCTAGTGATGAGGCTCAAATTGAGGCCTATTCAGAAGCAGCGGCTATTTCTGCCAGCTTCAGCATTGGCGCAGCCCTCGCTGGTGGTGGCGCCGAAGCCAAATCAACCATCAATAATTTAACACAAGCACTCATTGATGATCATGCTTCCCTTTTTGCCGCAGGTAACATCTTGGTAAAAGCCAATAGTGCCGCCTTTGCTGATAGTCAAGTGCGCGCTACGGCAGTTTCAGCAGGGCTTATTGCCGCAGCCGCGGCTGGTTCCGTGTCACTCCTTGATTTTAACGGCGTTACCCAAGCAATCATTGGCAATGCAACCGTTACCGCGCTTGGTCGCCTGAGTGTGACTGCCAATTCTCAGCTGGATGGCTACGCGCAATCTCGTGGACTTTCTGCATCGACCGGTTTAAGTGTCGGTGCTTCTGATGCACGTATCTATGCGAGCGGTGATGTCACTGCGGGCTTAGGTCAAAACACCAATATTACCGCTGGTATACTCGATATACACGCTAATGCTCAAGACGAACTGTACGTCCAGAGTGAAGCCAGCAGTGCAGGTTTATTGGCTGGTTTGGCAGGAACCATCGCCATTGTGGGCAATACGCGCGACGTTAACGCTGAAATCGGTGCCAATAGCCAAGTGGATGTTGGTAGCCTCATCGTGTTGTCAAGCCATAATCAAGCTGGTGATTCTCGCGCCGATGCCAAAGCACTGGGCTTACTGGCCGGCACAGGTGCTCTTGTGCTCACTGAAATGAGTGGCGATGCATACGTTACTATTGGTCAGAACGCCAACATTCTCGCACGCGATAACGTTTCTATCAGCGCCATAAATACTGGTTTAAAAGAGCGTTATGCTCATGAAAATAACCTAACTTCCGGTTCGGCAGGTGCTATTGGCCTCACCGCACTTGAAAGCTATACCCTATTTGGTACCGACGCCAGTCGCTTCACCGCCGAAGTTAACATTGCAGATGGTGTGCATCTCGAAGTGCTTGGTTCGCATGAAGCGCCAGGGCGTATTGAAATCAACAGCGTTGCCGATGTATACGCTGTCGATAGCGTGCTCGTTGAAGGTGTATCCGCCTTTAGTCTGTCATATGGCCGCAGTCGCATTGATGCGGCAACCTTGTCGCACATCAATATCGGTGCCGCAACACTGCGCAGTGATAGCGGTGATGTCTACCTCGCAACACGCACAGTGGCAACGGCCAACGCTAGCGCCAATATGTTTACGGCGGCAGTTCTCGGTGGAGTGACTGGTGCCGATGCGGTGGGTCGCGTCAGCGCACTCAACCTCATCACCACCAACGGTTCAACCATCCGTGGTGGCTCGGTACATTTGCTTACTGGTGTCAACGCTCAAGGTAGAGTGAATCAGCTCAATGGTTACAGTGATGCGGTCATTACGACCATTGGCATGTTCCCATCTTTAGCGAATCCCGGAGCCGATTTTAGCATTAACGAAATTAATCGCATTCATTTGCAAGGCAATACCCGTATCCAATCTATTGGCAATACTTATCTGCGCGCCGTGGAAGGGATTGGCGGCAACCAGCGCGGTACAGAGTCCGAAAGCGTATTGTCGCTCTCTATGATTCCGTACGGCAGTAGCCGCAACGACCAAGGGCAAGTAGAGGCATCTGTCAATGAAGTGTTAATGAGCACCAACGCGAGTGTTCAATCTGCCTTAAATAATCAAGCGGTAATGATGATTCTGCCGGTGCAAGCAGAAGGTCAGGTACTGTTTGACTGGAACCGCATTGGTACACAGTTGACCAGTGCGGAAAAAGCCACATTAGGCATTGCGGCGGATGTCGCTATGGAATATGTGGCACTCGATTTATCGGCCCTCACAGCGGACAACCTCACGGCGGAAGAGCTTTCAACCAAACAAGCGATTATCAGTGCATTGGCAGGGAAGTTCTATGTTATTAAGCCAGTAGAAGTTGCGGCTCCTATTGTACGGTTAGATAATGTTGCCAACCTTTTAATTGAACGGCACGAAACAATTCTGGGCTGGATGTCCAGTCATGCCGGCAATGCTGAGGCGATTGCCCGCTATCAGGTGCAGCTAGAACAGGTCGAAGATGCCCTCACGCAACTAGGGCTGATGGAAACAGTCGTGGTGAATGGTCACGAGTACACCTTGATTGCCCGTTCCATGGACGTCGCCTTCCTTGATCTGCCAAATCTTTATGCCGCTCCAGGTTTGATTTTTATCGAAGCGGCTCAAACCGACGCGAACATGATCGCAAGCCGCATCAGTTCTGGCCTCCTCAAAACAGCCGAAGCTGCGCGGATTGATATTGTCAACAATACACCGTTACAAATGCGGATTGCCGATGCGGTCATCAACGATGCTCGTTTAGTGCGGCCTGTCAATGGCCAGATGATGACTTTCCATCCGGGCAATATTTATCTCAATAACGTTAATCTCACACATGCTACAAGCAGTGGTAGCGCCAATAGCGTCAGTATCTTACAGAGCAGCAAATCAGCAAGCTTGCTCGGGCTGAATCAAGAAATCGCCAAATTGCTCTCCGGTCCACAAGATATGTTCGTGCTTGGCTCAGTGGTCAATCAAGCTGGCAGCATCACGATTAATAACCAGATGGGCAGCATTCAGGTATCTGGCCAGCTATTGGCAGGAACCCTCGACATTGTCAGTGCAGGCAACTTTGACCTCAACGTTGCGGGTTGGCAACACTTTGCCGATCCACGCCAGTTAGCCGATTTTGTTTCGCACTACACGGCGGTCAAGAATGATGCCGATAACGCCATTGCCAAAAATTTGGCGGCTTTCGAAAGTTTGCGTGCCGGCTTACTTGATCGCGAAATGTCTAAAATTATCGCACGTGGCGAAGTGAATATTTCTGCCACTTATCTCAATTTGAACGGCATCATTCAAAGTGGTATCACCGATTTAGTGCTCAATATCAGTGCCGATTTTGCCCCAAATAGTTCTATCAGCCTCTATGATCAAGCACCGGGAGGTCAATCGCTTGATGACCATTTCCGCCCCTATGTATTTGCCCATGGCGTGAATTTTGGCGATGTCCCTTTCAAAAGCTATTTTGATTATGCCACCCAATCTATTGTCGTCGAACAAATGACGACCACACCCGGACGTGTTACCGTGACAGGCCATATATTCAATACCGGCCTTGGTGAAATCCGTGTTGCGGATGGCGTGCCGAATGTCACTATCAATAACGATAGTGCTTATGAACTCGTATTTGATGGCATCGATTTATCCGTTTCCCGTCCCGGCATGTTAATCATCAACGACACCTCGCGCCTACGCAAGACTGAATATACTTTTGCTAGTGGCGAAATAACCGAGGTCAACTATCAAGGCAGCCTCGTTAACAACCGTATAGAATACACCCCACTTGCCCCAAGTGCCGGTGGCATGGTGGTGTATGATATCGAAGCAATGGCGTTGACGCGCGCTACCTTTGAGTCCAGTGCCGAATATGCTTCACGCGATCTCCTGCGCGATACGACCGGGCGTATTTATTATCAACCCACCGAGGGTACCTTCTACTCTTGGGTGGAAGGGCAAAGCTTCACCCAAACCGAGACGCGCAAGTACGAAAAGAACAGCTTCAACCTGATTGGTTTTGATTGGGGTTTTTTAGTCGCAGATCAAAGCTATGCTTGGAGAACCGTTGAATACACCGATGCCGCGCCATTATTAGAATCCGAGCTGATCTTGAGCCCAAACGATGTGCCGGCCTTCGTAACCGATAGCAGTTATGGCATTACCTTTGAGGTAACACTTAACCCCGATGGAAATTACACCTACGTACAAAAGAACTGGACTACCGGTGGCGGCTGGTTGCGCACAAAAACCATCCATACCCTTACTACCACGGAAACTGGTTATAAAGATTACTACAACCATTACTTGCGTGCTGATTATCCCGTTACAATCGCAGTAGTGCGCAGCAATGGCACTCCAGGTTTGAATATTACCAGCGTCGGGTCGGTCACCTTCCGTGGCGATGTAAAACTTGCTGATGGTAGCACCGATGCCCAAGGGAACGAATTGTCACAAATGTTCATGGCGATAAACAGCCAGGGCAATGTTACTTTTGCTGACGGCGCTGCGTATTATGGGATAGCGCCGAGCATTACGGCCGGTGGCAGTGTCACTTTGATGATGGAAGGGAATAGAGGCTTTGCCAGTATCACCGCAGGCGATGATATTTTCGTTCAAGTTATATCGAGCGATAACCTGAGCAGTCTCTTCCAAGCTACTAAAGTTGAATCAACTACCGGCGATGTCACTATCCGCGCTGCAGAGGGGATAGTCAGCCAAGGGCAGGGTGAAACTGAGTACATGAGCATTCGGGGTAACGTAGTACACCTTGATGCCATTAACGGTGAAGTGAGCCATATCCATCTCGTCAGCAATACACAGGGCGACGGTGGATTAGCGGTGCGTGCCGAAGGCAATGTCCGCATTACCCAAACTGAAGGTGATATGGTGTTGGTACGCCCCACAGCGTGGGAGAATGCCGCCGCCTCGGTAGCTTCAGAGAACGGCAATGTAACGTTAATTACTCTTAGCGGTTCCATAATTGATGGTGCCAATGGTGTACAAACAAATGCCAATCAGGTGAATGCTGGTGTTGCCAGTTTAATAGTAGAGTCTGGCATATCAAGTTCGCGTGCCCAATATCGCCTCAATGCGGGCTTTGCTGGGTTCCTGAACCCACATATTGATACCCGTCAGCTCGGCGCAGCCACCTCGAACGATTTCCTCAACATCAAAGCCAATAGCGTTATCGCTGAAGCGTGGGGCGGTGGACAAGTTGGTCAACTTGGTGACGTGCTCGTCATTACCGCACCACATCGCTTTGACGAACTGAGTGTCGCCGAACAACGCGCCTTGGCTAGCGCCGGAGCCGGTGATGTCATTGGCGTGGCGTATGAATTGTATCGCTATCTCGGCTCGAATGAGCAGGTCGATCTAACCACGCTAGAAAATCCCTTTGACAATACGACTCTTTGGCAACGCATTACTGCTGATTATAGTACTGGTACCGATCGACGCACCGAAAGCAGCCAAAACAGTGCGCTGGGCCTCAATACGGGTGCACTGGTGCAAGTGCAATACTCCAAGTCCGAATACGGCCTGTACGAGTATGTTGGAGCCGCAGCGACTCTTGATTTGAGTAAACAAGATTTTTCCAATACCAATATTTGGCAGCAAATTATTGCCGATGATGCAACCGATGGCGGCACACTGGCGTTAGAATCGGGTATGCTCATTGCCAATAAATACCGCATTGATAGCCTCGTGTTGCAAGTGGCCGAGGACGTCAATATCGGCTTTAATGATCCAAACGCGAGCGGACTCACCGCACGTGGTGACGACGTCATTATCCAAACTAACCAGAGCGTTATTGTTGATAGCATCGTAGCCACCAACCCGAATGGCGGCACTATCCGTTTGGTTTCGGGTGGTGAACTTATCCTGAACGCTCAATCCGAAATCTCGGCACTCGCACAAAATTCCAGCATTTACCTTGAATCAAGCCAGGCCATGATCATCGGCAGTGGTTCGGCCATCAATGCTGGCGTGGCCTTCAATGAATCAATTGCCTACCAAACAGGGGCGCAGGCCAGTGTCTACCTCTACTCGCAAGCGGAAATGTGGATTGCTGGCACCGTGAGTGCCAGCGGCCAACTTACGCTTGATATGGGGACGCCACGTGCCGGTATCGCTTCGAGTGTAAATTATGTTGATGCGTATTTTAGCACGCTCGGCACTCCCCACCCACTCTACCAAGCGACGGGCAGTGCCCAACCAAACTTTGGTTTCTTGCTCACGGGCACACTCACGACGCTTGGGAACAATGCGGATATCCACATTGGCGGAGCAGGCGCCCTCTTTATGCTGGGCAATATTGAAACTCGCGGGCTTAATGCCGACCTCTCTTTACAATCCGACCACTGGGTCTATTGGGAAGGGCAGACCGCCATTAGCGGCAACGTCGAAATTTACGGTGGCGTGCGCAAAAGCGGTATTGAGCTGATAGACCTTAACGGAGCAAACAGCGATGGCGTGAGTATTCTGATCGCTCGCACCAGTCAAATCACCACGACCGGCAGCGGGAGCGAAATCAGACTGATCGGCTCGCAAACGGTGCACACAAACGGCGAAATCGTGGCAGGCGGAAATATTGGTAGCACTGGTTTTGTCTTTAACGCTGCCAATAATCGTCTTTACCTTGAATCGCTTCATCAACAAGTCCGTATCGATTCCGGACTCGCGGCGTCTGGCAATGCCGAAATACGTGCCGGGATACCACAAAACAGCATTTATGATGGCGTTGGCATACAAGTAACGGCTGCCGGAGGGATCACCGTTGGCGGGGGTATCAGCGCTACGCCGCAACCAAACACGCAGACGGGCACACTGACGCTCACCACGGCTGGACATATTGAAGTGATGGGCAACCTGCTGGCTGGTGGCAGCGTAAACCGTACTATTGCTGGTGGTGTACCAACCGAAAGCATTCACTGGATCAATACCGAAGCCACCATGACTATTGTAGCTCTGGGGCAACTCTATCTCGGAGGCAAGGCCGCTGCAACCGGTGGCGGCACAATCGAAGTTGGCGGTACCCTGCGTGCCGGAGGTGCCATGACCTTGCAGGGTGGCAGTGGCCGCAATCACGGAGCGGGCGATGATAACCTCGCCATTAAAATGCCAGCAACCGCCGTTGCCGTCGTGAAAAATCCCGATGGCATCCTTAAAATGATTGCCGATGCCGATGCGCAAATCTGGGGCTTTGCCGCGAGCGGTGGCGAGTTACAACCTATTTACAATGCCGACGGAGAACAGATCGATGCGCTCTACACCCAACATGCCGGAGCGAGCGGAGCCGTCCATTTTGAAGTTGACGGAACTCTCACCGTGCTTGGCACTGTGCGAGCAAATAGCGATATTTCGCTGATCGCTACGGATACCATTACCATTGGTGGAGCGGCGCTACTCAAAACAAGCGAAGCTCACAGTACCATCCGGTTAGAGTCTGAAGGGCGCACCGTTATACAGCCGAAAGCCAACAGCGGTGACCCCGCAACCGTCCAGTCTGCCGGAAGTGTTAAGATTATAGTTGCTACCACGGCGCAAATGGAGTTGGGTGCTGGTCAAATTGTGGCGGCTGGCGGACTGCAAATTGGTTCAACTCAAAACCTGATCATTAACTCAACGCTTGATGGAAGTGACTTTGGCGTTACCCACCTCTCGCTTCAGAGCCAAGGCGACATTACCGTAACGACGGACGGCTACCTGATAGCCGACGATGCCGTCAGTTTAAGTGGGCGCACTATTGACTTCCAGGGGGCACTCGTCGTCCGCAACGCCACCAGTTCTGTGATCTCAACACTCTTTGCCAGTGAAAATCTGACCCTCTCTGGGAATGTGCGCGGTGGAACCATAATGCTAGAAGCAGGCGATACCCTGTCGCTGGCCAATGCCATGCTTGGCGTCCGCAGTACGCACCAGACCGACGTGACTGAAGCCGCTGCCCTCTTGCAATCATTAACGCTGAAGGCTGGAAACGATATCAATATCGGCAACACTACGCCACACGTTGGCCAGCTAGATCCAAGCAGTGTGACCATACAAGTTGCTAATGATTTGCACATTGATGCCGGGGCAACGTTGCACTTAGCAGGAAATGCAGCGCTCTACCTCCGTGGTGATGGCAGTGAACTCACCGTGACGGCACACGATGCCTTCTGGGTCGGTCAAGCCTATGCTGGTGCCCGCTTTGACGCGGAAAACCCAACCGAAGCCGACTGGTCGGCTGGAAACATCGCCCACGTGACATTCAATCTTGACGGACAATTGCAAATGGGTGGTCAAGTATTAAACACCACTACAAACGAACTCGTAGCGAGCTTGGCGCTGATTCAGGCGAGTGGCAACATTCAGCTTCAAACGGGCCTGGATAGCACCGATGACCTTTTGAAATTCAACCCTTTTAGCCGCATAGTGGGTAATAATGTCACCATCACAACCAGTGGTTTGCTCTGGATGGCTGGGGGCGAAGTTTGGGCAACCACGAGCCTAGAACTCCACGGCGGCACAGGCGTTTCGAGCCACCCAGATCTTGGCTTATTGGTTGAAGCGGGGCATACGTTGCGGGTCGCTGGCGGCACGCTGACACTCACCGCAGTAGATGATATTTTTGTAAAAACCCGCCTTGGTGCTGAAATCAATGAGGGTGGAGAGTATCTCCATCTCGTCAGCGACATACATCTACACTCCAGTGCTGGCAGCATTTATATCGGCGATGGTATCGTCGATGGCGAAGGCATAGCCGCCCATGCCGGTCAACTCCATGCGGCCAACACCATTGCGCTCCATGCCGCTCAGCAACTGAATATACTTGCGGCCGCACTGGTCGAAACCACAGGCACGGGGAGCACGCTTCGCGCCCAAGCTGATGCCGAATTGCTGATAGACGGTTCCGCTCGCTTGCAGTCCGGTGCATTGCTCCACCTCCTCAGTCAGGCGATCGCCATAAATGGCGAGGTGAAAGTGACTGATCTCCCAAGTGGCGAAAACGTAGCCCGGCTGTTAATCAACACTGCAGGGCAACTGGTATTGAATGGGCTGCTTGATTCAAGCGGAGATATCGATATCCGTGCTGGTGTCGACCTCAGCCTTGGTCATGTTGCATTGCAAGCGGCACAAACCACCGCGAGCCTGCAGGCGGCTGGTAATGTGTATGTGCTGGGTATCGGCGGAGCCACCGCCGCCCGTGACCTCAATATTCAGACCGGAGGCGATTTGATACTCCAAGCGAGTATTGCTGGCACCCAGGAGCGGACGATCCGTGTGCCAACCTTGATCACGCAAATAACTTTTGTGCCAATTGTAACCGGCACGCAGAGTGTTGCTGTTGGCACGATAACCATTCCCAAAATTGTCTGGTCGGAAACCACCAGGATGGAAATAGTCTCGCAGTCGCGTGTGACGGTCGGCTACGAATATGTCATGATGAATGTCGCGCTGGAGCAGACCGGCTACCATAATGGCACCAACTTCAAAGAATTCTTTATCGAAGGGCAGGATTATCAGAACAGTGTAGTCAACTGGAACAATGCGGCTACCGAACTCCTGCCGAACCGCACGGCGACGGCACCAAGTGCCAACACCCGTTTTGACCAGTTAAACGAGGCGCAACGTCAGGCTGTGCTTAACTATCTGGGGTACAAGCCACTGTTTCAGTTCAGTTACAGCAATGCACAGAAAGTGACGGTTACGAACGGCACCGCGACGGCTACTGCCCATACTCCGTCATGGCATGGGAATGCGCAACAGGTGACTTCCGTCGATGTTGCCGGTTGGCGCGATATGTTGATCAGCCTGCCGCAGGGAGCTGAGGCCGATATCTTGCGCGTTGTGTCGCAAGGTGGGCCACAATATCTGGTAAACGACACCACAATGAATGGCAATAATAGTGGCACATGGAAATCGGCGGCTGAACTTGGGGTTACTGTCACTTATCGCAATGCCGTTGGTCACACTCAAGCGAGCTTTGTGCACGGAACGCACTACACCAATGAGAATATTGTCTGGGGGAACTATGGCCTCAGTGCGCCCACCGCTGGAACAACTTTTGCCGCTTTAAGCGACGCGCAGAAAATGGCAGTCGCCGACACGCTGGGGTATGTACCGCTGTTTAGCTCACCGGTAGCTGGTGGCGATCTTTTGGGTGAATTCGTTGGAAACTTCAAAGACGTTGCGCAGGTTAAATATACTCAGGCAGCATCGCAGTGGACGGGTGTTATTCCTTTTCCTGATATCATTAGCGCCGCCAATGAGGTGATTGATGGTAATGACCCTGCCTATTGGGATGTAACCTATGTGGGTGGTGGTAGTCGCGAATATAGCGTCGTGGGTAGCGCTGGATTCAGTTCCGGTCTACTGCCAACGTGGGCAGTGGACTATGGAATCAATTCAAATGTTGTAACGGCAGGGTTTACTCCTAGTGAACCGGCAACCCAGCTCATCCGCGCCGATAACCGTTTTGTAGAGGCGCTCATTAATAATACGGGCAATATGAACGTAGTGGTTACTACTCCGCGTAGTAATCAGTATGCGGGGAGCTATCGCATAGCTGATCTCTATACACCAGAAACAAGCGCAATCTATATAGTTATAGTAGGGGAAAACTACACAACTCCAACTGCTGGAAGCATGATGGAGTTATTGAAACAGAATTTTTCTACACTACTTGATGCTGAACTTGATCCTAATACAAGTATTGCAACACTTGACGCTACCCAAAGTACACTGTACTCCAATTTAATCGACAGACTTGTTACATATTCATGGAACACAAGTATGAGTCCTCGTCATATTTATACAGCCCATTATTTTAATTCTATTGATAATTTTAGCAATTCTATTCAAGACCACGCTTCGCACGTTGCAAGTGGTCATGTATCGTTAAGAGAAAAGCTTGATATATTTAGTCGCCTAGTTAGTGGTGACCTTTATGGAACTCTACAAATTGGTTTCTCTTGGAAACATCATGATACTGCATTAGTTCCAGGTACTGGCCTCGATACGACGTTGTCAATTTTCTATCATATTGATGACTGGCAAACGAAAAATGCCCCACTTGAAACCTTTACCGATTACACCTATGACTGGACTTCGAATACCACAGATTTGCGCGATCAGCGTATGAAATTACATTATCAGGTGGTGTACGAGCCGAACGATGTCACCCAGCTTGTTTCGCAGTATGGCGCCATTACAACCCAAGTCGCTACCGTTGTAGATGAAACGGTAACTCAGTGGGAAACACAGAATACGTATGGTTTAGAGGGGCGTGCAGAGCAGGTGCCTGGGTTTGAAAGTCAGGTGCAAGAACAAGCGGCTTTTGCGGGGCAATCATTGCAGGCGGGGAATATCCGTTTGGAGAGTGCCGGTGCTGTCGATTTGCGCGGCTTAGTAACGGCGACACAGGCGCTGACAGTGGAAGCTGGTGGATTGCTGAGTGTGCAGGGGCAAGCGGCCGTGGAAGGTTCGGGCGTACTTGCTTCGCAATCGATTTTAACGGCAGAGAGTTTGTCCTTAATCGCTGGTGAGCTTGCGCTTGCGAATACTTCCACCCTGCTGGCGAGCAACATTAGCCTGAACAGTGCGCAAGATGCTTCGCTCGCAGGCCAAATTGGTAGTGCCGCGCTGGTTGACGGCCAAGTGGTAGTGGAGGCGCAGCACCATCTGCATATTTTGGGTGAGGTATATGCCCACCATATTACCCTGCAGGCCAATACGGGTGATATCGTACTGGATGCCAGTAGCTTTGTCGAAGGGATTGGTGCGGGAAATACCGTTACGCTTATCAGTACCCAAGGGGATCTGATACAGCAAGCGAGCTTTACTGGTGATACTTTGATGGCACGGGCTTACTTGCAGGGCGAAACGCTCCACCTTGCGGCTGGTGGTACAGCAACGCTGGTGCTGAACGATGTTCAGTCGCTGAAGCTTTCTGGCACGGGGAGCACTATGGATATCAGCCATGTGGGCAACCTTGATCTTTCGCTTGTCAATGCGGTGGACATGCTGGTCACCCTGACAAATACCGGCAATTTGCGGGTAGTAGACGCTCAACTGAGTGGTGATGTGAGCCAGAATCGCCTGACGCTGGAAGTGCAGACGGTGCTGGGTGAGGGCTTCAATGTTGGTGACACGGTTGCCGTGAACGCGGCTCAGGCGCAAATTGCTATTGGCACTCTTGTTAGTAGTGGTTACGTGCATTTGATCACACCGGGTAGGGTGCAAAATATCGATGAAAATACCCCAGCCATTGCGGTAGAGCAGCTGCACTTGTCGTTGGGGACGGCTACGAGTTTGCGCACGCAAGCGGGTCGTATTGATGCAGAATTGGCCTCTGGCGATCTGACACTGAATCAAAGTGGCCGTGCCCTGATTCTGGGGGATATCCTCCTTGATGCAGGCAACGTAGCGGTTGTCAGTAATGACCGTTTGGTGGTCGAAAATATCTGGATTCGCGGTGGTAATAATGGCGTGCGTGACTTCGTCAGCGTAACCACTACGGCAGATATTGTAGGCGCCACTGTTGATCAGGCTATGATCCGTGCCGACCAGTTAATTCTGGATGCTGGTACTGGTGTAAGTGGGCTAGAGGTAGCGGTCAATCACCTACAAGCCAGTAGTGACAGCGGCGATTTGATTGTACGCGACCGTTCGTTAGCGGGGCAAACTTCACCCGGACTGTTACTTGGTACGGTAGCATTACAAGGTTCTGGCCTTTTGCATATAAGTGCGCAGGATGATGTGCGTCTCGATAAAGAGGCTCAGGTAAGTGGCCACACGATCCGTTTACAGTCGGAAGAGGGCAATGTACTGGTCGAAAAACCGGATGGTTGGAGCAGTAGTGCCGATGACTCGGTTACCGGCTATACCAATCTGGCATTGGTAGCTACGCAAGGGAGTGTCAACCTCTACCGTCAGTTTAATCAGGCGGCCGGTACGTTGGAATACCGTGCCAGCGCCTTTGCCTTTGGTAATGCGGGTAGTCAAGTGACAAGCTTTGATGAGGATATGTCGGCGGACAAGGTTATTATCCATGCGGTGCATTCGGGTACTGGTGTCGATGATTCTGGTCAAACACTCACTCTCAACGCTGCCATCCGTGCCAATGCTCTGGTAGAGCTGGTGTCAGATGCCAACATCATGTTCGAGGGAGATCTGCTCCGTTTGGATAATCCAGCCGGAAAAATAGATAAATTGGTAATGCGGGCATCGGGATTGTCAGATATTGCCGTGGTGAATCTTGAAGGGGAAAATCCAGGTACACCAACTGAAGGTTCTCCTACAGAAAGTAGCCCAAGCGGTTTTATTCGGGTAATTGCACCAACGCTGATGGTTCATGTGCTGGATATGCGCGCCAAAGAAAGTGTCTCTATTGCAACCACGAATGATCTCTATCTCAATGGCGTTATCGCCGGTCTGACAAGTTTAGAGCCACTAAATTCGCTTAAAATAGAAGCGGCGCACCTCAACTTAGCCGCCGGTGTCATCAATGCGAGTAGCTTGATTGAACTCCATGCCGACCGTATCAGTATGAATACGGGCGGATTGCTGAAGTCAGAGACACTGCGGGTAAGGGCAACCGACGATGTGACACTGTTTACCAATGTCAAGTCGTTAGATGTGCAGACGGACTCCGGTAACCTCACCGTGCGGCAGAGCGGTGTGCTGAAAGTCGAGCAAATGATCACGGGCAATGGGGCGATCGACCTCCGCACGAAGGATGATTTGACACTGGTTGATGTCCGTTCTATGACCAATAGCGTTACGAACACCATTTCGGTTGCAACTTTAGGGGATATTAAAGTTGGTCTTGTGTCGGCGCCCGCCGGTGCTGTGACGTTGGATACCATTGGCACTATTCAGCGCATGGAAGCCGCCCCAAGTGGTGCGGTGCATATTGTAGGGGATACGGTGTCTATCCTTGGTGCAACTGGGGCTTTGGATACTCTCAATATTGCAACCTCCAGCGGTGAATTTACTCGTAACATGGTCTCTCAATCTGCATTGAGCTTGGCGCAACTGGAAACAGACGTGCAAGGCGATTACGTGGTGAGTATCCCGAAACCGATTCTGAACTCGCAGGTGGGTTTAGGTGGTGATGGATATGTACCGCTAACCGCTACGGCTACTGGCAACATATGGGTAACCGATTTGCCATTGGGAGATGGGCAGTCACTCGACTTAGCAAGTTCTGGTGGCGATATTGTGCTCGGAAGTAACGTTGGTACTGGAAATTCAGATATTAGTCTGACGGGGAATACCGTCCTCTCTTCGGGCACCATTACTGCAAAAAATCTAACCGTTGCCGTGACGCAAGATACGACCCTGAGTACGCAAACGGCGAACTTAAACCTGAATACTCAGGCGACGGCGGGTGTGGCACTCACCGTTCAACAACAGGGGGATTTAGCTGGTGGTACGGTAGCGATGCAAGGGGGAAGCCTGAATTTACAGGTTTCTGGTAATGCTCAGTTAACCAATCTCACCAATAGCAGTGCTGGTGGTGCGGAGCTGAAAGTTGACTTTACTCTTGCCGATAGTACGAATACGTCTGTCACCCTCAATGGGGTAAATTCGGCCAATGCCAATACGCATATTCGTAGTAATGCGGCATTGAATATCAGTGGCGAGGTCTCTACTGGTGCGACGGGCGCACTGAATCTGGAAACAACCAAAACGGTTGCACTGAACCTGACGGGCAATAACGCGAATCAGCTCACCGTGACGCAGCTGAAGTCCGAAGGTTTGACCGTCGACAATAGTGGCGACACGGTATTAAAACTCGATGGCGATATCAATGTTGGTGCAGGGGATTTTGTAGTGAACTCCGATACCACCTACTTGGGTGGAACGGTTCAAGGTGGATCGCTGAATATCACCGGTTCTGGTGCAACTACCAACCTTAGTGGAAGACACTTATTTGCCGGAGAGTATACGATTCATGACTCGTTACGGATCGTAGGTTCCAGCGTGTCGGTAACCAGTGGGGGCGATATTACACTGGGTGGTGAGAGTGCTGGTTACTACTTAGCCGCGAATAGTGGCGGGGTGGAGACGACATTCAATCTAAATCTCAGTGATGGTGGTCGTGTCATTGTTTGGAGCGAAGTGGGCTCAGGCAGTGGTACGGCTCCGGCCACAGGGTATTTGGCTGGTATGAACATCACCGGTGCAAGCGACGTCACCTTTGAAGAAGCGGTGACGATAGCTGGCGATCTGGTCATCAATGCGACGGGCGATGTCATTTTCAAAAAAGGTGTAACCCTGCTGGATGGCGGTTCATTGACGATTATAGGTGGAACGGTAGGCTTTGGTAGTGGCATGGTGACGCTCAGTGGCAGCACGGCGGGGAATATTGCCATTACCGCTGACATTGTGACCGCCGATGCTGATTTGAATATTGCCCTCAATGGTGGCACGATCAAATTCAATGCGAAAGTACAAGCGGCAACACTGGCGATCACCGGTGCCACGGTTGCGAATTTCAACGATAATGTGTCGGTCTCTGAGGATCTGACTCTTATCGTCGATGCTGTTCATTTGGCAGACGGGAAAACTTTCACCGGAAGTGATGGTTCCGAGTTGATCATCGGAGCGTATAGCGCTGAGCGCAACGTGAATATTGGCGTAAGTGCTGGCGATGCGCTGAATATCAGCAATTCGATGCTGGCAAATTCTCATGGCTTTAGCCAGTTCATTTTCGGTCATCTTGAAAAGGCCGGAGGTGAATGGCAGGGCAACGAAACGGCTAGTGGTGTGGTTACTGTGGGCGCGTCGCTGGATGCGGCTGCAATGTTACATACGGACACTACCGTGTATGGCACCACGCTTACTCTGAAAGCTGTCGCGACTTCTGCCAGCAATCTGAGCCTGATTACGACGCACGGGCTTACACTCGGCAATACCGTAGTTGATGGAAACCTAACTATTCTAGCCACTGGTGATGTGGCACAGGCTTCAGGGACAACACTGGCAACGGATAGTTTACAGCTTGATGTCAGCGGAAATGTAACGTTGCAGAATCAACAGGCGTTGACACTGCTTGAAAGTCAGGTTGGTGGAGATCTCGATATAAGTGCGGCGGGCGATATTACTCAAAGTGGTTCACTTACTGTTACCGGTTGGAGTGAGATAGAGGCTCGTAGTCTTGATGGCATAACCGATTATGATATTACCTTAACTCATGTAGGCAATAACTTTACTGGCTCAGTGGCCTTGCGTGGCAAAAATGCATCTCTCGTGGATCAGTCAGTCTCGCTGGCGAATGTGACGCTCAGTGGCTCGCTCACACTCGATGCGACTGCTGGTGCGATTATACAGGCTACCGGAACGGCTATTAGTGTGGCGGGGCTTGCTGACTTGACGGCCACAACTGATATTACACTGGGAATTGATGATAGCGATGGGTTCACGTCCGGATTACTGCAATTGAAGGCAACGGACGTTACGCTTTGCGATACGGGTTCGGCGATCACCCTCACGGGGCAGAGTGTGGTGACAGGAGGTGTCGCTCTCTCGTCAACGGTTGGTGGAATTTTAGCAAATACTGCGGCTTGGCTAGAGGTGGGTGGTACGACGCTACTCACGGTCACGGCGGGATCGAATGTTCTTCTGGAAAATGAAAATAATCGCCTGGCCGGTTCTGTGACGTTTGCTAATGCGCACAATGTAACCGTGCACAATATGTTGAACACTCAACTGAGTGCATCAACCATAAGTGGCGACTTCACCGTTGTGACAGCAGGAAATATTACACAATCTGGCGCGTTAGACGTCAGTGGTGATATGGCACTCCATGCAACGGGGTCGGTTGTACTTGAGAATCTAGCAAACGAGTTTTCGGGTAATGTGTCCCTTGTGGCAGCGAGCGCTAACATTGTGAACAACCGTGCGCTGGAACTTGGAGAGCTTACGATAACAGGTGATATGGATATTTATGCTCATGGTGTGATTTCGCAAGCAGGGGTTATGGTGATTAGTGGTGAGAGTCGCATCACTGCCGCAAGTGGTGATGAACGATTTGACATCACGCTGACTGATGCGCAAAACCGCTTTGTTGGTGCGGTGGCGTTGATAGGTGCGAATGTCACGGTAGCAACAAATGAGCAACTTGAATTGGGTGTCTCATCGATACGTGGTGACTTGCGCGTAGCTGGTCAAGGAATTGTGCAGTCTGGCGCCATTACGGTGGGTGGAGTGGCACACCTGAGCGCGGGTGCTGGGGTTATAACACTTGATGATACTTCGAATCAGTTCGCGAGTACGGTGCATTTACATAACTCTGGTGACTATGCGGTTACGCTGACGCAGGATGGAGCACTGGAGTTGGGGACATCAAGTGTGGGGAGTGGGTCGTTAACCATTGCGGCCACCGGTGCCATAACGCAAACGGGCGCATTGGTACAAGCTCTCAATGCTGGTTTGGTAACGTTTACCACTCAGGCGGGTGAGATTGCTTTAACTAATAGTACAAATAACTTTACTGGCGTTGTATTGATTTTGAATGATGGCGAGCATGCCATTTCGATTGCTGATATTGATGACGTAAAGCTAGGCGCAATTACTAGCAATAGTGATTTGAAAGTTCATGCTGGCGGGCACGTAAGCCAAGTGGATACCATTGAAGTTGGTGGATTGACAGATGTTACCGCTGCCAGCATTACTTTGGGTATTGAGAATAATTTTAGCACCGAAACCATGCGGTTTTCCAGTGAGGGCGAGGTTATTGTAAACGTAGCGGCTGGTGCTGATGCCATCATGACAGGTAATAATACAGCCGGGTCACTGGTGCTGACGACAGTGGATGGTGCGATCGGTACACGCAATGAAACAATTATTACCGTACTTGGTCACGCCTCTTTCACGGCGGGCAGTGGGGCAGATATTACGATTGATGAGCCGGTAACGGCACGTTTTGGCTCGCTGCAATTTACGACGACGGGTGCGGTTGAGATCTCTCACACGGGTGATCTACTCCTGTTGCAAGCGAGTTCTACTCAGCAACTGACGTTACATGCGACGGGCAATATCACGGATGGTGATACCGGTGTGCTTCACGTTATCAACGCTACATTACTTCGTGTGGCAGACGAAAAAGCTATCCACCTTGACAATAATCATAGTCTGGGTGGTGCGATTCATATAACCAATGCGTATGATGTGGCGTTAAAAAATACCCAGTCTATTCATCTTGGTGCTGTGAATGTGACGAATGATCTTATCCTAGAAACGGATGGAAGTATTGAAACCGAAGCTAACGTGACTATTGATGTCGCTGGTGTGGTAGCGTTGCTGGTTGGCGACGGTTCGGATATTGTGATTGGCACGGAATCAAATGTTACGTTTGGTGCACTCCAATTCAGTACCACTGGCAATGTTGTGATTACCCAAAGCGCACCGCTCACCTTAGCCGGTGCAAGCTTTGCCGGCGGTAATCTTTCTTTGACGGCACAAGGCACCGTTACCAACAGAACTGATGCTACCCTGACGGTTACAGGCTCCACAACACTGCAGGCAACGGAGACTGCCGATATCATTTTGGATAACGCGCACAACTTTGGTGGCGCAGTGACCGTGCTCGGCGCTCGGAATGTAACACTCAGCGATGTGAATACCTTGACACTGGCAAATCTGACCGTCACCGGCAATCTTGTTGCGACAGCGGTTCATGAGCTGAGTACTCTAGAGGGGGCGCAGATTGCGGTTGAAGAGAATTCCCGTTTCTCAGGCAGTGCCGTTACTATCGATACCGATTCCTTCACTACTGGCACTCTGACCTTTGTGAGCAATGGCAATGTGCGCATAACACACGATGGCGATATGGTGTTAGCGGGGGAAAGCACTGCTAAAACACTAGAACTGGTGGTATCGGGTTCTCTTAATGATGGCGCGACGGGCAAGTTGTCGGTCACGGGAATCACAAAGCTCACGGCTGATGCGGCATCGGATATTGTATTTGACAATAGTCATAACTTTGGTGGTGCCGTGACGGTGCATCAAGCCAAAAATGTCCATTTGAAGGCTGCCAACAATTTAACCCTATCGAATATCACTGTCGGTGGAGATCTTCGTGCGCAAGCGGTCAATGTGCTTTCCAACCTGACGCAAGCACAACTTACGATTACAGGTCATGCCGCATTCTCTGGCGGGGAAATTCGTCTTGGCAATGCTGTTGGTGACTTTTTCTCTGCCGGAACCTTGACGGTCAACAGTGCTGGCGCAGTGGTATTGGAACTTGATAATGCCGTGACGTTTGTAGGCAGCAATACGGCGGGACGCCTTAATGTGACTACGCCAGAGAGTATTACCGCTGGCGCCAGTACACAGCTTATCGTGACGGGCGATAACTCATTCACCGCCCAATCAATAGCACTGGCCAATGATACCGATGATGTATTGCGACTTGGTGGCAAAACCACCATGCGCGCCACCAATGGCGATATTTCCCTTGGCGCAAATACTCAGAGCGAGGTGCGCATTGCGAGCCTGAACGTCACTACGCTCAACGGTGATGCGACGCTCTTTATAGATGGCGACACGTACCTCTTTGGTAGAAATGCAGTTGCCGGAACGTTGCACATTGATACCCTTGGAGCGCTCACCAGCAATCAGGCAAGTGCGCTGTCACTCACGGTAAGCGGCACCAGTACAATCAACAGTCAGGGCAATATGGTTCTTATTGGTGATTTCAAGCTGCGCAGTGACACGACCATCGATTCGAAAGCAGACCTGACAATCATAGGCGAGTTAACCGTTGCTGGCGACTTCGTCGCGAACAGCGATGGTGCAAGTATCTTGCGCGGTACTTTTAGCACAACAGGAAGTAGCAACCTTTCTGCCACAAATGATTTAACACTTAAAGGGAGATACACCGGCGGTGGTGTCACCATGACTGTCGGAGGCGCAACTAACGTCGAAGGTAGGCTGGTGAGTACCGGCGACCTTGGCATCACCGGAACCGGAAACGTTGCACTTAGCAATGCAATCACCATTGACGGCAACACCAACATCGATGCGAAAGCAGACTTGACGATAGATGGAGATTTCACTGGTGTCAACATCACCATGACAGTCGGAGGAACAACTACCGTCGAAGGTACGCTCGATATTGGCGGCGACCTTGCTATCACCGGAACCGGAGCGGCGATGCTCAGCGATACAATCACCATTAGCGGTGACGCGACTATCGAGACCGATGCCGACCTGACACTTGAAGGAAACTTCACTGTTGGTGGCGCCCTCATCACAAGCAGTGTTGGCAAGAGCATCCTAGACGGAACCTTTATCGTTGAAGGAAGTACTGAACTAACATCAACCGGTGCCCTGCTGATAGAAGGAGACTTTACCGGCGCCGCCGTCACCCTGACAGTCGGTGGAGCAACCACTATTGAAGGTGAGCTGGATGTTGCAGGCAACCTTGCTATCACCGGAACCGGAGCGGTAACGCTCAGCGATGCAATCACCATTAGCGGTGACACGACTATCGATGCGAAAGCAGGCTTGGCGATTATCGGAACCTTCAGCGGTGCCAATGTCACCCTGACAGTCGGTGGAACAACCGCAGTCGCTGGTACACTGGATATTAGCGGCAACCTTGGCATCACCGGAACCGGAGCGGTAACGCTCAGCGATATGATCACTATCACCGGTGACACGACCATCGATGCGAAAGCAGGCTTGGCGATTATCGGAACCTTTACTGGCGCCAACGTCACCTTGGCAGTCGGTGGAACAACCGCAGTCGCTGGCACATTGGATATTAGCGGCAACCTTGGCATCACCGGAACTGGAGCGGTAATGCTCAGCGATTCGATCACTATCACCGGTGACACGACTATCGATACTGATGCAGCCCTGACGATTGACGGAGATTTCAACGGTGCCAACGTCACCATGACTGTCGGAGGAACAACTACCATTGAAGGTGAGCTGGATGTTGCTGGCAACTTTGATATCACTGGAACCGGAGCAGTGATACTCAGTAATGCAATCGCCATTGACGGAGACACCAACATCGATGCGAAAGTAGACTTATCGATTACCGGAACCTTCAGCGGTGCCAAGGTCACCCTGACAGTCGGCGGAACAACCACTATCGAAGGTGAGCTGGATGTTGCTGGCAACCTTGGCATCACTGGAACCGGAGCGGTGATACTCAGTAATGCAATCGCCATTGACGGTGACACCAACATCGATGCGAAAGCAGACTTATCGATTACTGGAACCTTCAGCGGTGCCAACGTCACCCTGACAGTTGGTGGAGCAACCACTATTGAAGGTGAGCTGGATGTTGCTGGCAACTTTGATATCACTGGAACCGGAGCGGTGATACTCAGTAATGCAATAGCCATTGACGGTGACATCAACATTGATGCGAAAGCAGACTTATCGATTACCGGAACCTTCACTGTTGGTGGCGCCCTCATCACAAGCAGTGTTGGCAAGAGCATCCTAGACGGAACCTTTATCGTTGACGGAAGTACTGAACTAACATCAACCGGTGCCCTGCTGATAGAAGGAACTTTCACCAGCGCCAACGTTACCCTGACAGTCGGCGGAGCAACTACCGTCGAAGGCACACTAGATATTGGCGGCGACCTTGCTATCACCGGAACCGGAGCGGTGATGCTCAGCGATGCAATCACCATTAGCGGTGACGCGACTATCGAGACTGATGCCGACCTGACACTTGAAGGAAACTTCACTGTTGGTGGCGCCCTCATCACAAGCAGTGTTGGCAAGAGCATCCTAGATGGAACCTTTATCGTTGACGGAAGTACTGAACTAACATCAACCGGTGCCCTGCTGATAGAAGGAACTTTCACCAGCGCCAATGTCACCCTGACAATCGGCGGAACAACCACTATCGAAGGTGAGCTGGATGTTGCAGGCAGCCTTGCTATCATTGGAACCGGAGCAGTAATACTCAGCGATGCAATCACCATTAGCGGTGACACGACTATCGATGCGAAAGCAGACTTATCGATTACCGGAACCTTCAGCGGTGCCAACGTCACCCTGACAGTCGGTGGAGCAACTACAGTCGAAGGTACGCTCGATATTGGCGGCGACCTTGCTATCACCGGAACTGGAGCGGTGATGCTCAGCGATGCAATCACCATTAGCGGTGACGCGACTATCGAGACCGATGCCGACCTGACGATTGAAGGAAACTTCACTGTTGGTGGCGCCCTCATCACAAGCAGTGTTGGCAAGAGCATCCTAGATGGAACCTTTATCGTTGAAGGAAGTACTGAACTAACATCAACCGGTGCCCTGCTGATAGAAGGAACTTTCACCAGCGCCAACATTACCCTGACAGTCGGCGGAGCAACTACCGTCGAAGGCACACTAGATATTGGCGGCGACCTTGCTATCACCGGAACCGGAGCGGTGATGCTCAACGATACAATCACTATTATTGGTGACGCGACTATCGAGACCGATGCTGACCTGACACTTGAAGGAAACTTCACTGTTGGTGGCGCCCTTACCACAAGCAGTGCAGGCGAGAGCATCCTAGACGGAATCTTTATCGTTGAAGGAAGTACTGAACTAACATCAACCGATGCCCTGCTGATAGAAGGAACTTTCACCAGCGCCAATGTTACCCTGACAGTCGGCGGAGCAACTACCGTCGAAGGCACACTAGAGATTGGCGGCGACCTTGCTATCACCGGAACCGGAGCAGTAATACTCAGCGATGCAATCACTATCACCGGTGACACGACTATCAAAACCGATGAAACTTTGACAATTGAAGGAAACCTCACGGTTGGTGGCGATCTAAGTGCTCACAGTGGCGGGACTACTACCCTGCAGGGGGTATTCACCATAGCGGGGTTAAATACCATTACCACTAGTGGTGATCTGCGTTTGTCTGAGCTTGAATTGGCAACCGACACCGTAACTGTCATAATGGTGCAGGCAGGCGTTTCCGGTGAGCAGCGAAACTTTATACTTGATGGTGCGTTGAATTTCTCTGGCGAGCACTTACAAATAGAAGTTGAAAATGGATCCATTATCGTGCAGAGCGACATTGCCAGCAGTGGTAATGTGTCGTTGTTAGCGCGGAACGGCAATGTGGAGTTTATCGACAGTCTGGTTCATATTACAGGAGATGCGACGCTCGACATTAGTGCCCAATCAGTCTCCATGACAGCTAAAGCTCTATTGCAAACTCAGAACAATATTCGCATCGAAGCAACTCACAGTATGTCCATCTCTCATGTAACAACTCCAACTGCGGTCAGTCTGGTTGGTGGCGTCATAACCAGTGCTCCTTCAAGTACCGTGAA
This sequence comes from Chrysiogenes arsenatis DSM 11915, assembly GCF_000469585.1. Lineage (NCBI taxonomy): Bacteria > Pseudomonadati > Chrysiogenota > Chrysiogenia > Chrysiogenales > Chrysiogenaceae > Chrysiogenes > Chrysiogenes arsenatis. The sequence continues at coordinate 85,472 of NZ_AWNK01000004.1, read as the reverse complement.
TATCCTAGCAAAGTATCTGCGGGTTACTGGTAGTCAACTTGGTGAATCAGGGCGTCCTTTTGTGGTTGAAGTCGATTCACTGAGTGCGGATATTGGTCATGGTGGTATCTTCCTTGCCGCCCAAGAAGATTTGCGCATTGGTGATAATGACCAGTTCGGTGAGCTAACGGTGCTGCGGATGACCAATGAAGCTCTTGTTGAAGAAATTACGGATTCAATGCTGAATGGAACGAGTAGTCATGGCACTATCGAACTCCATGCCGTACATGGTTCACTGATTCTTGCTATGAATATCTCAGGCGTCGATAGTACCGTTGTCCTTTCATCTGGAAAAAGTATTGTGCAAGAGGCCACTCTGTCGCTGACGGGGCAGGGGGAAGTTCGTTACACGGCTCCGGTCATAGAGATGAAAGCAAGTGCACAGACATTATCAGAGCGAGGCGATATTTACTTTACCTCGACCGATAGTATTTTGTTGATTGCTCACGTTGCGACGGGTGGTGATGTGTGGCTTGAAAGTTCGGAATATCGTATCCAGAGTTCGCTCGGGACACAAGCAGCCAATATTGTTGCCAATCAGGTGTTTATCAAGACGATACCGTTTTTTATTGATCAGCCAGTAGCAAGCCTGATACCTCAACTTGAAGCTATCCGCGCTGACTTACTGAAGATAGATGCAGCGCAGATTCATGGCATTGTCGGTCCTGGGCAACTGTATAGTGTTGTTGATGATGCTACTGGTGATAGCTATATATTTGGTATCCGTGGTATTGATCAGCGAGTGTACGTGATTTCTGTGGGTAATCACGCCGTTGTTCATGGTCCAGTGAGAGCGGAATTCAAATTGAGTGCTTTTGAGTCAGTGCGCTTCAGTGGATCTCAAGGGGGAGGCGCTTCGGCTAGTGCAAGTAAAACAATCCAAGAATTATCGATAGAAAATATGGATGCTCTGCGTTTGCACAATGCGACAACATTCCTTGATCATGCAAGCTTGTCACGTTTACAGAAAGCCACCATGAGTTCCTTTATGAACTTGAGCGATCTTGGCATCTCTGACGGAATGTTTGGTGGCATCAACTTCGACTTTGGATTTATGCAGCAAGCGCCAGTAGGCTTAGAGCCAGGTTTCAACCTGCAAATGCCGTATACTTCCAGCAAGGTGGTTAACTTCTATGGAGACTTCCAGTTTTCGAGCTTTGGCTCAAGTATTCAAGATAGTTTCATTTTCGACTTCTACACAGAGGAAGAATTTGAGTTTTAAATTTCATATCGTTATGGAGGACAAGAATGTTTAAAAAATTGGTTCCGCTTAACAAGGACAAACATGCGAAGACAAAAGTGACACCTATTAGCAGCTTTGCCTTTGCCAGTAAGTTTCATATTGCGTCACTCATGGTGCATGAATTTGCTCGGGCGGCATCGGTGTATCCGATTGTTTTCCTTGAAGACAAAGAGCAGGATGAATTTAAGCCTGTTGTGATGTTTGGCCTTGATGCCGGAGAAAATCTATTTATCGCTGAAGATGGGAGTTGGAAGGCTTCATATGTGCCAGCCATTATCCGCCGTTACCCTTTTGCCCTCGCTAAAAGTGATCAAGCTGATCAATTTACAGTTTGCATTGATGAAGATGCGGACTGTGTTGGGACAAAAGATGGCCAAGCGTTGTTTGAAAAAGGTGAGCCAACCGTGATCATCGACAATGTAAAAAAATACCTTGGCGAAATGCAACAAATGGAGATCTTCACGAAGGCATTCTGTACGTTCATGGCTGAAAATAATCTCTTTACTCCGCTCAGTATGCGTGTGCGCTACGGTGGGCAGATTCGCAACGTAACTGGTTGTTATGTGATCAATGAGGAGCGTTTGAATAATCTTTCCGATAAGCGCTTTCTTGAAATACGCGAAAAGCGCTACTTTGCGCCTATCTTTGCTCATTTAACCTCACTCAGCCAACTTGAACGCTTGGCGATGCTAAAAGATGGGCAGACGAGCCTGAAGCCAGGTGAAACAGAGCCTGTAATCGCTGAGTCATAAAAACATTCACCACCGTAATCTCTATAATAAATGGAGTTTACGGTGGTAAGTTTATATTTTTTTGAGCCATGGCCATCTATGCCGATACAAAGAGGTTGACGATGATACGGAATATACTTTCTTGCCCCCAAAAAGTTTTTGCAGGTTTAGCGGTTTCGGCAGCGTGTCTGGCCATTCCCGCGTGGGCCGAGAGTCAACCTTCTCATGGTGACATGAATCGCCACGAACAAGTGCTGACGCAAATACAACAAGGTGCTGTGGCTCTAAATAAAGAGTCTTTCGTGCACCTTGTGCTCCTACGCAATCCTGAGGTGCTCGTAAGTGCAGAGCAGAAAAAAATTGCTGAGGCGCAACTACAGCATGATCGCGCCGCATACGAGATGGAATTTTTTTCAATACTCCGTGCTGATGAGCGAAAAACCGAAAATAATCCGTTAGCCCCTAATGACACGACGATAGACCGCAATGGTCGTTTTCAGTTTGGCGTGCGCACGTTAGTCGTTTCTGGGGCTGAGGTCTCTGTCGAATATGAAGGGCATAAACGCTATAATAATACGAGCTCGGTGAATGATCCTACTGGGATTAACGACAATGTCGGTTCGCTGAATTTCCGTATCCGTCAACCAATTTTGCGCGGATTTGGGGCGGCTCAAATTGAGAATCGGATCGCACAATCAGAAAAACAGATTGAAATCCGCAAACAGGAAACTCAGCAACAGATTCTGAGTAAGTCATACGATGCGCTCAGCCTCTACTGGCGGCTGTACCGTGCCGAACAGATGAAAGCTTTGAATGCAGATTCATTGAAAAATGCGAATAATATCCTCACCGATATTGAGCGGCGCGTGCAAGCTGGGCGCTTACCGCAAACTGCTATGACCGAAGCCCGTTCTACCCTTCTACTTCGTCAGGCAGAATCATTTGTCGTAGAGCGCGGGTATGAACAAGTGAAAAGTGCGATTAAGGGGGTTCTCAACCTCTCAGCCAATGAATATCAGCACGTTGTTTTTCAGACGACTTCAGAGCCTGACACTACCGCGTGGCAACAGCCGGAAAGTTTTCAGACTTACTTTGAGCAGGTTCTCAGTGTTTGGCCGAATTACGGAATTGCAATAGAACGTATTGCGCTGGAAGAACATTCTCTGGCGATAGCCCGCGATGAGTTGCGTCCAAAACTCGATTTTGTTGCGGGCTATGGCCAAAGTAGCCTTCGGTATGATGAGCGCTACGGCAGAACTTTTGAAGAAGCATTTTCGGAGCGTTATCCCAACTGGTATGCTGGTGTTGAGTTTTCCATCCCTTTAGGTGGTAATCAAAGTGCGCGTTCGAAAGAATCCATAGCGCTTTCACGAATTACCCAAAATCAATATCAGGCTGAAGCGGTAAAGGTAGACCTTTCAAATCAACTTCAGTTGCGGCTTGCACAGGTAGATCAAGCGTATCAAGAGTTGGATCGTCATCGGCAGAATACCACTGTCCTCAAGGAACTGCTTGAAATTGAGCGGGAACGGTTTGACCGCGGTGTAGCGCGCTACATTGATATGATTGAGCGCGAAGATAATCTCAACGTGGGTATAATCCGTATGGTGGATGCCGAGATTCAATATGAACTGGCAAAAATCAGTCTTCAGCTTTCGGATGGTAGCCTGTTGCAGGAACTCGGCATTCAGTTTGACGTAGAAGCACTGTAGAATTTTGAAGGGCACTATGCGATTGACCAACTGTATTTTTTTCCTGCTGTTTTTGTCCTTGAATGTATTCGCTATAGCGAGCGAGGCTCCAAGCACTCGTTCGCGTGGCGATTTCCGTTCATTTAGTCCAGAGGTGAGTCCACATGAGACGGTTGCAATAAGTGATGCGATGGTAGGTGTGGTGTACCCTCGTGAGCGCTACTTGCTCGCAATGGCGGTTAGCGGTGTGGTCAGTGAAGTCAAGATCGCAGAAGGAGCCTACGTCGATCAGGGAACACCGCTCTTGGTGCTGGAGCAACATATTGAGCAACTTGAACTGTCGCGCCTTGAAACGCTGATGCGGGACAAGAGTGCATTGGACGGGGCTCGCGCTCGGTTACTGCTGCAAGTGGAGCAAGTAAAATCCGCTCTTGAGTTGTACCATGAAAGTAGATCAATCAGTCTTGATGAGCTCAATCAAATGATCATCAATAGAGTCACAACAGAGAGCGAAGTTGCACTGCTTGAGTTAGAAGAAAAAAAACAAGACTACGATTATAAAATTGGCCGACAAGTCCTTGCCCAACGGACTCTACTCGCGCCCAGTAAAGGATTTATCACCCAAATTCGCCTCAAAAAAGGGGAATGGGCTCAGGCGGGTGAGCCGATCATCGAACTGGTTGATACTTCGTATATTTACATCCGCATCAGTATTCCGAGTGCTATCGCAGCGAAGCTTACGATAGGGCAAAAAGTTGATTTTGCAGTGGAATCCACGCGCGCACAAGGGGCGATTTCTTTTCTCTCACCAGTAGCTGATCCGGCAAGTGGATTAGTCGAAGTGAAGGTTGAATATCGCAACGTGGATAATCGGTTTCGGCCAGGATTAAAAGCGCGAGTGCAGCTGTGATGGTGTGGTTTTATGGCCTCTAAAGAAGCATTTCGCCAACGATTACAGGAATTATACCACGTACGGGTCACTCAGTCTCAAGCAGGTCAAGCATCGTGGATAGATTATCTGGTGCTCGTCAAGAACGTATGCCGTGTGCCGAGTGCGGAACTCATTTTGGTACAGGAACATCAACTGCTTTTGGTTGCTACCAGCGATTTAGAACAGAAAAGCCCGTCAAAGCCTTTGTTAGACACGCAGGAATTTTTCCTTTTTCTGCAGCGGGCCGAAGCCAGTGGATTTGCCCACCGTCCACCCCATCCCCATATCGATGGGTCAATCGGCTTCGTCGCGCTCCGTGCGTTGTGTCCTACCCCATATTTTTTGATTTTAGCGATTGATTGTGATGCTGCAACACGTTTGAACGACATTCTTGTGCGTGCCCAGTTAATGCTCGACTTTGTGCAGGATGAGTCCGTCTTGAACACGTCAGCGTTGTTAGGTACAGAGTCAAAAGCAGTTGATGCGCGGAAAACGGCGCACGAAAACATGCTCGCAAGCTTGCTCGACTTGCTGAGCGAAATATATCAATCCGAAAACTTTCAAGCGGCTGTGTATGCGTTAGCCAATGGCATCGTTAATTACCAGAGCGCCTTTGATCAGGTCGTGCTGGGCTGGAAAGAGGGGGCGTATACACGGGTAAAGGGGATCAGCCACTATGAGCGCTTTGAGCAAAAAACCGATACCGTTAGACTGTTTGAAGCGGCTTTAGAGGAGTCGGTGGATCAGGTTGCCGCCATTCATTATTCAAGTCACCGTGCTTCGGATGGAAAGGTAATTACCCTTGCTCATCAACAACTACAAACCCACCTTGCGGCACGATCTATTATGACTTTTCCGCTTGTGAACTCTCACGGCCATACCGTGTTCGCATTGACACTCGTCAACTACCGTGATGATTTGCCGGAACTTCCTTGCGAGGCGGTGCACTTTCTGGCACGAACCGTGATGCCGCGGCTGGAACAATTGTATTTGCAAGATGCCGAATGGCGCGATCGGTTGCGGACGGTTGCTCTGCGCACAATTGGCCGTCTTGCGGGGGCAGAAAATCTGCTGGTTAAGTCGTTGGTACTGGCTGGATCTTTACTGTTGTTTGGCTCGCTGACATTCTCCACCATGCATACTGTTGAAGGGACTGGGCAGTTTGTTACGGACAATACTCGGCTCATTACGGCCCCTTTTGAGGGGGTGATCATCGATGCCTATGTCACCAGTGGTGACGAGGTGGTGGAAGGTGATCCGTTGCTGACGCTTGATGTGCAAGATTTGCTGATGCAACTTGCCGAACTCCAAGCGGAGTTACAGCGAAACGTAACCGAAGCTGATCGGGCTCGGGCAGAGTTTACCAGTGTGGACTTGGCGATTGCTTTGGCACGGATTGAGCAGGTGAAAGCCCGTATGGAGCGGGTGAATTATCAGCTTTCGCAAGCACATATGCACGCTCCCTTTACTGGGGTAGTGGTCGAAGGGGAGCGGCGCGAGCTGATTTCAGCACCTGTTTCCAAAGGGCAACCCCTGCTGCGTATTGCACAAACCGAAGATGTATATGTGGTAGTTGAAGTAGCGCATGACGACATTCACCATGTGCGCGAGGGGAGTATTGGCGAATTTGCGCTGGTCAGCCAGCCAGGGCGGAAAATTCCCCTGCGAATCAGTCGCGTAATTCCAATGGCTGAGGTGAAGTCGCAGGAGGGGGCGCGGTTTACCGTGATTGCTCAACTTGAAGAGGATGGTGAAACGTGGTGGCGCCCTGGTATGACTGGGGTGGCAAAAATTCATGTGCAACCACGGTCGTACTTCTGGATCTATACACACAAGACGCTGAATCGTATCCGTCTTGCGCTCTGGAGGTAGGAATTGTCTGCGACATTCAGCGAATCTTGGTATCAGGTTGCGACACTGCGGCTTGGTTTACTGCCGACGATCCGCATTCATAAACAGATCTATCGCGATCAGGTCTGGTATGTGCTGCAAGATAGTTGTTCTGAGAAGTACTACCGCGTTCAGGAACCGGCGTATCTGTTCCTTGCGCGCCTTACTCCGGAAAGAACGGTTGAAGAGCTTTGGATAGCATTTACGGAAGAGTATCCCGAAGATGCACCGAGTCAAGATGCCGTCATTATGTTATTATCCCAACTGCATCAGATGAGCCTTCTGTTCTTCCGCTCACAGGGCAAGAGCGAATCAATTTTCGAGCGCTACGCGGAGCAGCGGCGCAAGGAAAAGCTTTCTCACCTGCTGGCATTTCTCTATTTTAGAATTCCACTTTGGAATCCGAATGAATTTCTGAAGAACAATATCGGATGGCTGCAACGTTTTTTTTCGCGATGGTCTTTTGTTGGTTGGTTGCTTGTGGTTTTGTTTGGTGCGAAGTCGGTGATTGACCATTTCGGATCGTTTACGAGTCAGGCACAAGGGATTTTAGCCGTCGATAACCTTTTGTGGCTTTATGTCGCCATGTTTCTCTTGAAATTTCTTCATGAAATGGGGCATGCAATAGCATGTCGCCGTTCTGGTGGTGATGTCTATACGCTTGGGGTGATGTTTATCGCGCTGGCTCCGCTTCCTTACATTGATGTGAGCTCGTCATGGTCAATGCGCAGTAAGTGGCACCGCGCATTTGTCGGAGTCTCTGGTCTGTATGTTGAGTTGTTTTTTGCGGCGTTGGCGGCGATTGTTTGGGGGTTGACAGCACCCGGGTTTGTCAATGGTCTTGCTTTTAACATCATGATTATTGGTTCTATTTCGAGTTTTGTTTTTAATGGAAATCCGTTGCTGAAATTTGATGCCTATTATGTCCTCTCCGATCTGATTGATTTGCCGAATCTCTATCAGAAAGCGGGGCGTCAGTGGCATTATATTGCGAACGTAGTACTTCTTGGCACCAAAGATGCGCAGGAGCCGGCGGAAAACCGTAACGAACGTTACTGGTATTATGGGTATGGTGCCGCAAGTTTTGGTTACCGCCTGTTCGTTATGGTGGCGATTTTGCTTTATATGGCCGACCTTTCACTGTTTCTCGGTGTTTTAATGTTACTCGCAATGTGCTACATGTGGCTCATTGGCCCCACGTTGAAACTCGTGCAATATCTTCGTAAAAGCAGCGAATTACGGCAGAATCGCCGTCGTGCCATCGTTGTTTCTGCCGTTACCCCGCTGCTCATTCTGCTGGTATTGGCAACATTTCCTCTGCCGTATGCCCTTGTTGCGCCGGGGGTGCTTTTGTCTGAGCAGCGGATGCCGTTGTATGCGGAAGCCGGTGGAACCTTGACAGCGCTGGTCGTTCGTTCTGGCGATACCGTGCAGCAAGGCAGTGTGTTGATGGAGTTTATCAATCCAGAATTAGAACTGGAGTATGAACTGACAGGGCAACAATTGGTGGAAACTCGTTGGCTTATCCGCAAAGCAACGGATGGTAAGCAGGGTGATTTAAAAGCGCTCTATGACCGCGAGTCGTTTCTGGTGGGGCGTCTGGATGAACTTGACAAACGACTTGATCGACTCAAGACGGTGGCACCGACTGATGGGATCTGGGTAAGTGATGTGATGCCGGCGCGGGTCAATTCGCATTTTATGCGTGGAGAGCGTTTAGGGGTAATGATTACTCCGGGCAAGCAGCAGTTTGTCGGTGTTGTTACCCAAGAGCAGGCAGGAGATCTTTTCGGATCGAACTTGCTACGTGCCGAAATCCGTCTGCCTGGGCAGTTTACTTCGCCACTGGAGAGTCATGATCTGCAGTTTATTCCGTATCAGAAGCACGAGCTCCCTTCTTCGGCACTCGCACTTCAAGGAGGTGGTACGCTCTTTGCTCAAGCTGATGCTCAAGGGAGATTACGAACTGATGAGCCGTTTTTTGAGGTGATTGCGCGTTTTTCAGAATCACCAACGGCTTTCTATGATGGTGCTCCTGGTGTCATGCGTATTGCATTGTCGCCCAGACCGCTTCTGGAGCAAATAGCTCTGGCAGTGCGGCAGCTATTACAATCACGCTATCAGATCCAGTAAGCATGCTCGCATCGTTGCAACTTCCATCGTTAAAAAAACTCCCGAAAGAGCCGTATTGGTGCATCGTAAAATGGCATCTGGTGCGGCATCGCTGGCGAGAAAAAAAACTAGTGAGTGACTATCTGCAAGAAGCAGATGGTATTGGTCGGCACTATCGCGCTCTCGCTGATTTGACTCCAGAAGCATTGATCCATCAGCTGAATGCAATGCGCTTGCACGCGCTTGCCGGTCAACTCTCTGCAGAACGGTTGTTATTGCATAAAACACTTGCTCTCCTTCAACTTGCATCGGTGCGACTGCTGGGCATGGAACCATATCAAGTGCAAATGGCAGCCATTCTCGCCATGTTTGATGGATATTTGGTACAGCTAGCACCAGGGGAGGGGAAAACTCTTACGATTGGCTTACTCGCTATTCTTTTCGGGTGGAGCAACCGACCTTGTCACGTCATTACTGCCAATGACTACTTAGCCGAGCGTGACGCTACTGAGTTGGCACCGCTCTACGAATTTTGCAGTGTTTCCGTTGCTACGGTGCTGCAAACCCATACTCAGGAAGAGAAGCCAACGCAGTATCTTGCCGATGTTGTGTATTCAACGGCCAAGCAGCTCTTAGCCGACTATCTGACCGATCAAATCACTTTCGGCGGCTCCGTGACGCCTCTGACCATGAGTGTGCGTATGCTTCAAGGGCAAACCGCACATCGATTACTGATGCGCGGCATTCATACCGCAATTGTCGATGAAGCCGATAATATTTTGATTGATGAAGCCATTACTCCGATGATTATTTCTGGAGCAGATCATAATCCAGTACTACACGAAGCTATTCTTGTCGCACGCACGCTGGTCGATAGATTACAGTCGCCCCGAGATTATCAGTGTAGTTCGCTGCACCGAGATGTGCGTTGGACGACACATGGTGAACAGTTAATGGAAAAGATGGCTCAAGAGCTTCCCCCTATTTGGCGAGGCCGACATAGACGCCATGATTTATTTACGCAGGCTGTGCTAGCGCGTGATTACTTTCTTCAGGATCAGCATTATGTAGTGCTTGACGACGAGGTGGTGATTGTTGATGAAGGCACTGGCCGTCCTATGCCGGGTAGATCGTGGAGCTACGGCCTGCATCAAGCAGTAGAGGCTCGCGCTGGTGTACCACTCACTCACCCGAATAAAACGTTAGCGCGGATGAGTTTTCAGAATTATTTTAAACATTATGTGCGCCTGACGGGTGCGAGTGGCACACTGCAGAATATTGCTCATGAGCTGTTTTTTAACTATCGGATACGCACACTCCGAATTCCTTCACGACTTCCATCGCAACTGATCGTGCAGCCTTTTCAGCTGTTTGTAACGAAACAGGAAAAAGAGCTTGGTTTATTGAATCTTTTGCGGGAATTGCTTGTGCGGGAGATTCCTGTGCTGGTAGGAACACGTACCATTGAAGATAGCGAACAACTTGCCGGTCGGCTTGATCGGGAGAGGGTAAAATATCAGCTCTTGAACGCCAAAAAGCTCACCGAAGAGGCCGATATTGTTGCCCGTGCAGGCGAGAAAGGGCAACTCACGATAGCGACGAACATGGCGGGAAGGGGAACGGACATTAAGCTTTCGAGGGAAGTAATGGCAGCAGGAGGGTTACGCGTCATCATGATGGAGCCGCATGAGTCGGCTCGCATTGACTGGCAACTTTTCGGTCGCGCTGGGCGGCAGGGAAATCCGGGCGAAGCGTACCCACTGGTTTCGCTTGAGGATGGGATTATGCGAGCCGTGTTGCCAAAATGCGTTTTGCGCGTTCTGTGTTCTTTGGCAGAACACTGGCCCCATAATAAATTATGGACAACAATGATTCGACTTACACAGCACCGAGCTGAGTTAAAAGCCTTTCGCTTACGTCGATTTATGAACACGGCAACACGCGAAAGTCAAAAAAGGATGACATTTACCAGTTATGAGTAACCACTCCAATAAGCTTCTGACTCTTGATGTTTATTATCAAATCGCTCATTGGTTGGGTTCAAGAGTGGTAGGGTGGGAACGTTCGCTGCAAATTACACCAAATGGCTTTGATGGCAGTAGATTGCTTTTTGGGTTTGATAAACAGAATCTCGACCCTATGGAATTGTTTTCCCATTTTCAGGAGATTGGCGGTGTTCCGAACATAGTATCTGAATCAATTCTTGCCGATTGGGATCGTGCAAATTTTTGTTATCTGGCAATTGAATCGGCGGTAGTCTCTCCGGAAAACGTGTCGTCAGCGACGCCAGAGGTCATCAAGCTCTATCTTGAATTTCCCGTTCATTTGTCCACGCAAGTTGGAGAACAACTTTATTGGCAACCATCGGCATTGTGGTGTCGTGGCTACAAATGGCGGGCTCGAAGTGGGAAACTTGAGCGCGTGACTTCTTACCACATGGTTCCCGGTGCTACCATAGCCACGATTCCCTTACTGCTTCCTGAGGTTGTTACTGAACCGATCTTCGGTAGCCTACTTGATCGGATTGGTGTCGCAACTGTGGATGGCGAAAAAAAACTGGACATTCTGTACGTCAACACTCCGCCACAGAGCCAAGGGGTGGATTTGCGAGTGTATGATTTAAACGTAGCCATTAGGGATATCTTACCGTGCGTGCAGGATCAATGCTTTGAGATCTTGAGTATTTCTCGCCGCGCATCGGTGATCCAGATCCTCTCAAGATTTCCCGATGCCATGCTTGGCCATATCTCACTCGGGTGGAGGCGCCCAAACGAACCTTACCTCACGTTTTACTGGGAGTGGGACAAAGAAATATCCCTGCGGGAATAATGAGGTGTGTGCAAAAAGTCGATTTAGGTTATCTACGGGCAGTGTTTATTATGGCGCTGCCTGTTTTATTGTCCAAAATTTCTGCCAGCACTCTCTCCGTCTCATATCGTTATTTTAAACACAATTGTGACTGTCTCTATGCAAACTCAGCGTGAATCATGTTTCTGGTGGGTAAACCATTTTGCGCGTTACTCCCCCATCAATAATAAAGTTCTGCCCTGTGATAAATCCTGCTGCTGGCGAAAAGAGATAATGCACCATCGATGCGACATCTTCGGGTAATCCGATACGTCCAGTCCAATGCCATGCGTGGTCGGCAGGATTGCTCAGCAATGACTGACGTTTGGTGGTAGATTTCCATGGCCCAGTGTCGATCCATCCGGGGCTAATGGCATTGACGCGTACGTTTCCGGCAAGCGATGCGGCAAGGGCATGGGTCAGGCTGAGTAGGCCTCCTTTACTTGCGGCGTAGGCTTCGCAGTTGGGTTCTGATTGTAAGGCGCGGGTAGAGGCGATGTTGATAATGGCGCCGTTGTATTTTTTTAAGAAGGGAATGGCGTATTTGCATACCAAAAATGATCCGCTCAGGTTGACCGCTATTACCCGTTGCCAGAAATCAAACTGAAGGTCTTCTGGCCGTTCGCTAACGGGGTTCGTTATGGCAGCATTGTTCACGACGGCGTCCAGCCGCTCCCACTGGCTGACTATGCGCTGAATGCAATTTGCCACATCAGTTTCACTCGCCACGTCAGCGGTGAGCCACAGAATCTCATTATCACCAGCAGCCCATGTGTTTTGTGCGTCCGCAATAGCGTCCTCATCACAGTCAAGTGCGGCCACTCGCCAGTGGTGTTGACGCAGCTTCTCTACAATACTGCGCCCAATAGTTTGGGCGGCTCCTGTAATAAGGGCTACCGGTTGTGGCATGGTTAGGAAACTCCTTGAGTTTGTTTCGGTTGGGCGGCACAAAGGCGTCAAATAAATGGATCTTGATTTGTTGCCGCGTGGTGGATCTTTTTCGCATGGGTACTATAAGTGATTTATACCGCTTCGCAAGTCCTAATGTCTTTACTCTCATGTGTCTTATATTCGGTGTGGGGAGGTGCTTCACCAACTCTTCTGAAATATGAATAGTGTTGATTCCTGCTGTTGAGCGTACTAGTCTGTTGTGGTGTTCTGTCAGGAATGGGTCAGTTACTATGCTGAAAAATGGTTTTTATTCTTTGCTGGAGGTTTTGCGATGTACGAATCACTTACGTTTTGGGTAACGCTGGCGGCAGCACTTTTTTTGGTGACGTCATTTGCGGTTCGCATTGTACCCCAAGCGCACTACATGATTGTAGAGCGCCTTGGAAAATATCATCGGACGCTTGCGCCGGGGCTGAGTCTTATTATCCCGTTTGTTGATAAAGTAGTAAGTAAGATTTCTACCAAAGAGGCGATGGTGAATATTCCCAAGCAGTCGGTAATTACGCGCGATAACGTTACTATCACTATCGATGGTGTGTGTTTTATCGTTACCCATAATGCGGTTGATGCGACGTATAAAGTGCTCGATCTCTACAGCTCTATTTCAAATCTTGCGATCACCAATATGCGGGCTGTCATCGGTGAAATGGATCTTGACCAGATCCTTTCCGGTCGCGACGTCATCAATACCAAAGTGATGATGCAGCTTGATCTCGCCTCAAGTTCTTGGGGTACTAAAATCATGCGGGTTGAAGTGAGCGAAATTTCCGTTCCCGATCAGGTCAAAAGAGCGATGGAAATGCAAATGACTGCCGAGCGTGAAAAGCGAGCCATCGAAACTCGTGCCGAAGCGGATAAAGTGAAGGTGCAAAAAGAGTCAGATGCGGATCTCTATCAGGCGCAAAAGAAAGCAGAAGCCCAAGAGCGTCTTGCGCAAGCTGATGCCTTTGCCCAAAAGGCTACTGCCGAAGGGCAGAAAGCGGCGATGGAAATGATCAACAGCGCGATGCAAGATAATCAACTTGCGGCCCAGTTCCTGCTCGAAAAAGACCGTATTGCCGCTTGGAATACCCTTGCGAAAAATGATGCTGTTAGTAAATGGGTCGTCCCTGCCGAAATGTCGAGCATGGCATCCGGCATCGGCCTTCTTTCAGACTTGTTCAATAAAGGCAAACAGCCATGATGCCACTGGCACCACTCTGGCTTGGTGGCATTGCCGCCGCGTTGATCATTATCGAACTCATTTTTTTTCCTGGCACTTTTGTCATGATGTGGTTTGGAGCTGGATTTGCGGCAACGGCACTTATTCACGCCCTTTTTCCAGCACTGCTTGGTCACTGGGCATTGCAAAGTGCCCTTGCGGCAGCCGTCGGGCTGGTCTTGCTCCTCTTGCTGCGCAAACGGTTTATTGACACCACGCCGCATCCCGAAATAGAAGCCATCAACACACATGGAATTGGTATCGTGAAGGGGGAATTCGTGGAATACAGTGGAACGCTTTGGCGATACGATGCACAAAGTACTGTCCCATTTCCTGATGGAACCAAAGTCGAAGTGATGGCTATTGATGAAAACCGGCTGACTGTACGGGAATTACAGCCGTAACGTCATTGCCCTCTTAAGGAGCTTTCCATGAGTATTGCCATACTTGGCACATGCCAACTCCCTGATAAACCATTGCAAATTCCGCTGTATGTAGAAGCGGTGCGGGCAGGTTTTCCATCCCCTGCGCAAGATTATATAGAGAAGATGCTTGATCTTAATGAGCTGTGTATTCGCAACCCTACGGCCACTTTTTTTGTCCGTGCGGAAGGGGATTCGATGAGAGAAGCGGGTATTGCTCCGGGCGATATTTTGATTGTTGATCGTTCGCTTGAGGCTCAGCACGGTGATATTGTGGTTGCCGGGTTTCATGGAGAGCTGACGGTGAAAAAACTCGAAATGAGACCAACCGTGCGACTGGTTCCCATGAATTCGTTCTATGCTCCGATTGAGGTGCCAGATGGCGCCGACGTTGATATCTTCGGGGTTGTCACCACTATTATTCATGCGGTGAAGCGACTGTTATGATTTCTCCAATGCCCCTCTATGCCTTGATCGACGGTAATAATTTTTACGCCAGTTGCGAAAAAATCTTTCGACCTGATCTCAAAGAGACTCCTGTTGTCGTTTTTTCCAATAACGATGGTTGCGTGGTGGCTCGTTCCAAGGAAGCCAAAGCATTAGGTATCAAAATGGGGGTACCTGCGTTTCAAATCAAAAATGAAATTGAGCGGCATGGGATTGTGGCGTTTTCCTCCAACTATCCACTCTACGCCGATATGTCGGCACGGATGATGGCGATTCTCGAAACCCTTGCACCGAGGATGGAAATATATTCGATCGATGAAGCGTTCCTTGATGTCAGTGGTATCGGCAACGTTGAACCACTTGCCGAATATGGGCAACGTGTACGCCAAACTGTATCCAAGTGGATTGGTATCACGGTAGGCATTGGGATCGGCCCTACAAAAACCCTTGCGAAACTCGCCAACTATGCTGCGAAAAAATACCCTGCGACGAATGGTGTCGTCGATCTTACCGACTCTATACGTCAAAGAAAGCTGATGGAAATCACCCCCGTTTCAGATGTGTGGGGTGTCGGGAAAAAGACCACCGAAAAACTGCACCTCTACGGCATTAAAACCGCGCTGCAACTAGCGCAGGCGAACCCGCAAGAAATCAAGCGGCGCTTTTCCGTAACCCTGTCGCGTACTATCCATGAACTGAATGGTATCCCGTGTTTTGCCTTCGAAGAAAGCCCTCCGATACAAAAGCAACTCATCTGTTCGCGCTCCTTTGGGAAACGGATTACGGCAAACGTTGATATGCAAGAAGCCGTCTGTACTTATGCCGGAAATGCGACAGCGAAACTGCGCGAGCAAAAACTTCTTACCCAGCACGTTACCATTTTTCTTCAAACCAGCCCTTTTAGTGAAAGCCAGCCTTATTATGCGAATAGTGCAAGTATGGCGCTTGGCATGGCCACTGACGATAGTCGTGACATTATCAGTGCTGCCAGCTCACTCTTACAAAGCATTTGGCGCGAAGGGCATGCGTATAGTAAAGCTGGAGTTATGCTGGGTGAAATACTCCCACGCCACCGTAAAGTGCGGAGTCTTTTTGAAGACGAAGGGGAAATCCAAAAGAGCCAACAACTGATGCAAGCCCTTGATCGTATTAACCGTGGCGGACGCGGCACAATCTGGTTTGCTGCCCAAGGGAAACCCAAAGAGCACACGTGGGATACGCGACAGGTCAACCTGTCGCCGCGTTATACTACAAAATGGGATGAGTTGCCCGTTGTGCGTTAGCCGCCTTTGAAACAAAACGCTACTTGTAAGCAATGATAATGATACATATTTGGAGCAGTTGTGACACCGAATGAACCATTTTCGCTCTGTTTTATCCGCCGCCACTTTTCGTTATATGGGGGAGCCGAGCGCTACCTTTCGCGTCTCATCGAAACACTTGGGAGTCGGTACGATCAGCACGTGATTGCCGAGCGCTGGGAGGATGTCCCGCACATGACGTTGCACCGCGTGTCAAAGCATCGTTGGCGCGGCGTGAAGCGTTTTGCTATGGCAGTGGAAACTATCCTTGCGCGCAACGCGTTTGATGTGGTGTTCAGTCTGGAGCGAACCGTTGGTCAGGATATCTACCGTGCGGGTGATGGTGTGCATCGCGAGTGGCTCAATATCAAACGTCAGCATTTGCGTGGCAATTGGATGAAAGAGTGGTTGAATCCCAAGAATAGGGAAATCCTGACGTTAGAAAGGCAACTCTTTGCGCAAACTCCAGTTATTATTGCGAATAGCCAAATGGTAAAGCGCAATGTGATGCAGCATTATGGCGTTCCTGAGCAGCGGATACAGGTTATTTATAATGGTGTTGTTGTGCCGGATATTGCTTCGCGGGATGAGCTGCGTACCCAGGTGCTGACAGAGGCAAGAATTCCCTCTGATAGGCCTATTTTTACCTATGTTGGGAGTGGTTTTGAACGCAAAGGGGTAGGGTTGTTCCTGCAAGGTCTCGCCTTATTAAAGGCTCCTTGCCATGCTTTTATTGTTGGCAAAGGTGATCTCCGCCCATACCAGAAGTTAGCGCGCACACTTGGCATTGAACAGCGCGTGACGTTTACCGGCCCCGTGAAGGAACCTGCGTTGTACTATGCAGCGGCGAACCTCTTTGTTTTGCCAACGTACTACGACCCTTTTAGTAATACTTGTCTTGAAGCAGCTTCATGGGGTACGGCTGTGTTGACGTCGAGCAATAATGGTGCATCGGAACTTCTTCACAATGCTGGAGTGCTTGAGCACTTTACTCCTGAAGAGTTGGCGAATAAAATGGAGCCATTTTTAGATCACACACGAGCACGCGAGCATGGCGCGCAAGCACGATGCATCGCGGAGGAATTTTCCATCGAAAGCAACGTTGAACAAACAATAGCGGTTATTCAGGCGGTTATCGCCAGTAAACAAAGAGGAGTGTGTGTATGAGTGAAAATTACCAGTTTTCCGGCAATATTGATGATCAATGGAACGAGCACCTTGCCGTAGCAAACGCCACACGCATTGCACTGAGTGAGCCGTTACTTCAGGTAGTGCATGCGACTGTCGCTGCCCTGCAAGCAGGGAATAAAATATTGGTGATGGGTAATGGTGGTTCAGCCTCAGACGCTATGCACTTGGCGGGTGAGATTATTGGCCGCTTTCGCCGTGAACGGCGCGCATGGCCCGCTATTGCGCTCTGTGCCGATAATGCGGCGCTGACGGCGATAGGCAATGACTATGGATATGATCAGGTGTTTCGTCGCCAGGTTGAAGGGTTGTGTCAGACGGGAGATATTGTGATTGGTATAAGCACGTCAGGCAATTCGCCGAATGTGGTACTGGCGCTGGAAGAGGCAAAACGCCTTGGGGGAATTACGGTTGCACTTTCAGGGCGTGATGGCGGAAAAATAGCCGCCATGGCTGATCACGCCTTAGTGGTACCGTCACCCCACACGCCGCGCATTCAGGAAATGCACATTACGCTCATCCATCTTTTTTGTGATTTGGTAGAGGAAGCAATGGTGTCGCAATAAGAAAAGGACTTTACGGATACGCTTCATCGTGTTAGATATTCACGGTTTATTTAATATTTCAAGGAGTAGTTTCAATGGCACTCACGAAAGAACGCAAAGGCGAACTCATTACTCAATTCGGTCTTGCTGGTGGCGACACTGGCTCCCCCGAGGTACAGGTAGCGATCCTCACAGAGCGGATCAACTACCTTACTGAACACTTTAAAGAGCACATTCACGACTTCCACTCACGTCGTGGTCTGCTGATGCTCGTCGGTAAACGCCGTCGGTTGCTCGACTACCTGAAAGGGAAAGATATCGAGCGCTACCGCAGTTTGATTACCAAACTCGGCATCCGGAAGTAAGCAGCGCAGGAAACCACAAAGAGGAGATTGGAAGGAGAAGCTATGCATTCAGTATCAGTAGAATTCGGCGGGAAAATTATCGAGATCGAAACGGGCAAAGTAGCTCGTCAAGCCGATGGGGCAGTCCTCGTCAAACAAGGTGATAACGTTGTGCTGGTCACAGCGGTAAGCAGTAAAAGTGCACGTGACGGGATCGATTTTTTTCCACTCACCGTAAACTACCAAGAGAAAAGGTATAGCACCGGAAAAGTCCCTGGTGGTTACAAGAAGCGCGAAGGCATGCCATCAGACGGGGAAACACTTATTTCCCGTCTGATTGACCGGCCGCTCCGTCCACTTTTCCCTGAAGGGTATGTTAACGAAACGCAAGTGATTGCGACGGTACTCGCGTCCGATGGCGAAACGCCTGCTGATGCGCTGGCCATGTATGGCGCAGCCTGTGCGCTCCATATTTCGGACATCCCGTTTGGTGGCCCACTCGGCGCCTGCCGCATTGGTCGCATCAATGGAGAATTTGTTCTGAACCCCACATTTGCTCAGATGCGCGAAAGTGATATTGATATTTTCCTTGCTTCGACACGCGGCGCTATCCTGATGGTAGAAGCGGGTGCGAACGAAGTGCCGAACGATGATATCGTCGCGGCTATTGCCTATGGCCATGACGCCATTGGTAAACTGCTTGACGCACAAGAGGAACTGCGACGCATTGCGGGAAATCCAAAACGTGAATACTCGCTCTTAACGATTCCAACCGAGATCATGGATCAGGTTGATGTGGCGTTCCGCCAGAAAATTAACGATGCGTTGAGCATTGGCAATAAACTTGAAACTTACGAAGCGCTGAGCCGCCTGAAGAGTGAAGTGTCTGAATACTTTACCGCTCAGATTGGTGCCGAAGCCTTTGAACCGCTTAAAAAGCACTATAAAGCCGCTTTCAGTGAACTTGAACGTCGCGTGTTGCGTTGGAACGTGCTTGATCACAGCCGCCGTGTTGATGGTCGTGCGCTGGACGAAATTCGTCAGATTACCATCGAGCCATCGTTTCTCCCCCGTGTACACGGCAGCGTTCTCTTTACGCGTGGCGAAACTCAGGCCATAGTTGTGACAACCTTAGGGACGTCTTCTGATGAACAATTCGTCGAAAATCTCGAAGGGGAATCAAAATCCAACTACCTCTTTCATTATAACTTCCCGCCGTACAGTGTTGGCGAATGCGGCATTCTCCGCTCACCGGGACGTCGCGAAATCGGCCACGGGGCGCTCGCGCGTCGTGCCATCGAGCCGATTCTTCCGAAAGATGGCAGCTTCCCGTACACGCTGCGCATTGTTTCTGAAATCACCGAATCAAATGGCTCTTCCAGCATGGCAAGCGCTTGTGGCGCATCACTTTCACTGATGGATGCTGGTGTTCCTGTCACAGGCGCAGTTTCTGGGATCGCGATGGGGCTGATTCTTGAAGGGGATCGCTACTCTATCCTTTCCGACATCCTTGGTCTTGAAGATCACCTTGGTGATATGGACTTTAAAGTTGCTGGGACAGCGCGTGGCGTAACTGCCTTGCAGATGGATATCAAAGTCGAAGGGATCACCATCGATATTATGAAAGCCGCGATTGCCAAAGCGCATGAAGGGCGGATGTTTATCCTTGGCAAAATGAACGACGTACTCGCTATGCCACGTGCGGAAATGAGTGAACACGCGCCGCGGATTGTTACGATACAAGTCAAACCAGATCGTATTCGTGACATCATTGGTACCGGCGGGAAAATCATTCGTGGCATTGTGGAAGAGACAGGCGCGAAGATCGATATCGAAGATAGCGGCCTGTGTCGCGTGGCTTCGAGCAATGCCGAAAGTCTCCGTCGTGCCGTTGCCATTATCGAAGGAATTCTCACCGAACCTGAGATTGGGAAAGTCTACCGTGGTACGGTGAAAAAAATTGCTGAGTTTGGCGCCTTCGTTGAATTCCTGCCAAACACCGACGGCCTGCTGCATATCTCGCAAATCGATCACCGTCGCATTGCGCAGGTGACTGACGTCCTGAATGAAGGCGACGTTATTGATGTTAAATTGATTGAGATAGATAGCCGCACGGGCAAGTTTAAACTTTCCCGCAAGGAACTCTTAGAGCGCCCTGAAGGGATGGCTGAAGAGGAAAGTCATGGTGGCGGAGAACGTCCACCACGCCGCCCTCACAGTGATCGAGACCACCGTGGTGGCGACCGTGATCGTGGTGATCGCGGTGGCTACAACCGAAACCGCTAAGCAATAACGTTTCACTGAGTCAGCATGAACATGGTTCATGCTGGCTTTTTCGGTTTACTAAGGGCCGTGAATTATAGAGATATCCTGATAGAGGTTTGATGCGTCATCTCTACCCATCCAAGGAAAAATAATGGCTAAAATCTTAATCGTTGATGACTCCATTGTGGCACGCATGAGCCTTAAAAGTGCCATCCCGAAAGATCAGGGGCACGAAATTACCGAAGCAAAAGATGGCGCTTCGGCGCTGGAAACCTTTCGCCAGATTTCCCCTGACGTGACATTTCTCGACTTGACCATGCCAGACATGAATGGTCTTGATGTTCTGCATGAAATCATGCAAGAACATCCTACCGCGAACGTAATAGTGGTAACTGCAGATATACAAAAGCGTGTGACCGAACGGGCGATGCAACTTGGCGCATTTGCTCTGCTCAAGAAGCCACCGGTCAAGGAGAGTGTTCAAGACGCCTTGCGACAAGTGCTGGCGCAGTAGGAGGCTACGATGGACGCAGAGAAAAGCTACTTAAATGAAATAGAGCGGGATGTTCTGCAAGAAATTATGAATATCTCTTTTGGGCAAGCGGCTGCCGGAATTTCAGATGTTATTGATCAGCATGTCACGCTGACGGTGCCTGTCATTCAGGTCATCCCATTTGCAGAGGTATTCCGCTGCATTCGCAAAGAAATACCCGATGTCAATGATATGAGTATGATTACGCAGTTTTTCAGTGGTAAGTTTAGCGGCTCAAGCCTGCTTCTCTTTCCCCATGGCGAAGGGAAGAAGCTTCTGCGGTTATTTGACAGCAGCAACACCATTATCGCAGATTATCCTGATGTCGATGTGCTTGAAAAAGAGGGATTGATTGAAGTAAGTAATATCGTCATCGGGGCATGTATCAGTAAAATTGCTGAGTTGCTGGATGATGTTGTGACGTATTCGCCACCCCGTTTTTTTGTGAAAGATCAAATTCACACATCGCTGAATTCTGCTTTTGAAGTGCAGAATTCGTATGCGATTTATTTTAAGACGGTTTTTCACCTCGAACACTTTAATGCAAGCGGATACCTCTTTTTAATCAGCAACGATATTACGTTAGACTGGCTTAAAAAAGCTATCGCCAGCTATTTGGAAAAATATGCTTGAGCACCAACAGATTTTTGCCACCATCAGTATGGGTATCGTCGTCTTAGATCGCGAAATGCGGGTTACGACGTGGAACCGTTGGATGACGATGCATAGTTGCATTCGCGAAGAGGATATTGTCGGGAAAGAGATCTATGAATTTTATCCCGAATTAAAAACCGCCGCGTTTAAGCGTTTTGTGCAAAGTGTATTTCAGTTCGGCAATTATTCTACTTTTTCGCAAAAACTTCACCACTACCTGATTCCAATGAAAAATCCTCATGGTTCTGCCGAATATCTTCCTGCTATGCAGCAGAATTGCACGGCGGGGCCGATTCGTGATGAGAGCGGGGTCATCACACGGATCTTTATTACCATTCAGGACGCAACTGACTACGTCATGTACGAACACCGACTGATTGAAATGAGCAAACTCGATCATCTGACGAGGCTTTACAACCGAAGTCATCTTGATTCTTGTCTTGCCGCAGAAATTGCCAGAGCGCGCCGGTTTGGTAAATCAATCTGCCTGTTTATGATCGATATTGACCATTTCAAGGTGGTCAACGATACCCACGGTCATTTATGTGGTGATTATGTTTTGCGCGAAATGGCGACCATCTTACAGCAAGCGGTGCGCATTGTGGATATTGTTGGGCGGTATGGGGGCGAAGAGTTTTGTTGTATTTTGCCAGAAACATCGGCTGAGAATGCTTTTATATTGGCAGAACGGCTTCGTTCCGCGATTGAATGTGCGATCATTACCTATAATGATATTCATCTGCGCATTACGGTTAGTATAGGTGTTGCCGAATATTCAGGGAGTACAGAGAACACCTTGGAAATGTTGATCGGTGTGGCAGACGATGCCCTCTATCTCGCGAAACGCCAGGGGCGCAACCGTGTTGTGGTGGGAAATATATCGCCGAAGTTTCATGCTGATGCCTCCAATAAAAATCCGTTGGTTTCGCAAGAATGATGGACGAACAAGCGGAGCTACGATATGCGTTCAGCGTAGAAGTTGGCGAGCTGCTTGAAGAAATTGAAAATGCCTTGCAATGCCTGCAGGACGATCACGCTAATAGCGAAGCACTGAATCAACTTTTTCGTGCGGTGCATACGTTAAAAGGATCCGCCGCGATTATGGGTTTTGCGCTCTTAGAAGAGCTGTGTCACAGTGTTGAATATCTCCTTGTTTCCCTGCGGCAGAAATCGGTATGTCTGACCGTTCCTTTTACCCTCTTGCTGGTTGAATTTCATCAACTCGCCATTCCGTTAATCAATGCATTATTGGATACTCCTGAACTATCAGACGCTGCACTGCTGCAAAAGTACGACGACGTCGTGCGGCGCATTCAGGAATACAGTGTGCCGATGCACGACGTTGCCAACAAGAACACGATAATCGCCACCCTTTCTGAAGATGAAATGGCGGGATTTGATATGGATAGCCCGCCGATTGTTGCTCCCTCTCGCCCCAATGCGGAACATGCGTATGCGGTGCTGAATCAGGAAAAACGGCTTATTCGCGTTGATGCGCTGCGGCTTGATGAACTAATCGACCTCTCCGCCGAAATGGTAACCGCTACCGCTATGCTTGAATCGCTTCTGCGTGAGCAGCGTAATCAGCGCGCTTTGGAAGGGGTAGGGATCATTTCACTCTTGGCGAAGCAGGTACAAGAAAAGACGATGTCGTTTCGAATGGTTCCAATTCATACCTTATTTCGCCGTTTCCCACGCATTGTGCAGTCCACAGCAGCGGAGCTTGGCAAGGAAGTACAGCTCCATTTTCATGGAGGCGAGACGGAGCTGGAAAAAAATGTCGCCGATAAACTCTACGACCCACTGTTGCATATGATTCGCAATGCGCTCGATCATGGACTGGAACTGCCACAGGAAAGAAAAACGTCAGGAAAACAAACACAAGGGATCATCCGTTTACATGCTGCGCAAGAAGCGGGCTACGTGATCATTTCGTTGCGCGACGATGGACGGGGCATTCAGCGCGAGCGGATTGTGGCAAGTGCCGTGCAAAAAGGGCTGATTGCATCGCCAGAAGGGGCACTCAGCGATCGAGAAGTGCTCGATATACTCTGCTTGCAAGGATTTTCGACGACCGAAGTCGCCAGTAAGTTATCTGGCCGCGGTGTTGGGATGGATGTCGTGCGCGCCACCATTAGCGCGTTGCGCGGGCACTTGGAACTTGCCAGTGAACCGCAGAGCGGCACGTGCTTTACCATCCGCATTCCGCTTTCGCTCTCTGTGGTCGACGCATTTTTGGTTGGCGTTGGCACCACAAAAATTGTAATCCCGATA
Organism: Chrysiogenes arsenatis DSM 11915; assembly: GCF_000469585.1. Classification (NCBI taxonomy): domain Bacteria; kingdom Pseudomonadati; phylum Chrysiogenota; class Chrysiogenia; order Chrysiogenales; family Chrysiogenaceae; genus Chrysiogenes; species Chrysiogenes arsenatis. The sequence continues at coordinate 61,864 of NZ_AWNK01000004.1, read as the reverse complement.
GCGCAGATTCAAGAAACTATAGCAATATCTCCCGCTGAAGAACGAAAAATGAAAGAAATCGGGTATACGAACCTGCGCGGCGCTGTGCTCCCCTGTATGCGCCTTCGTGGACTGCTACATGTCGAATATTCAGCCGCCGAAGCGGATCAGTACATTATTGTTGTGCGCCATTCCGGTAGACAGATTGGTTTGCTGGTACAATATCTCTACGGGGAAGTGAAAGCTGTGGTCAAACCGCTAGGAAAATTCTATCAGGATGTTCCGTATTTTGCTGGTGCGACGATTCTCCCTGACGGCAGCATAGCTTTTGTGCTTGAGGTGAGTGCGGTTGTTATAGAAGAGTAACTCTGTGAATTCATTGAAAAAGCACGGTGATTTTGTTATACTCAGCGCTTCAGAATTCTACAAATTCCTCAAGGGGCTCACGCATGTCTCAGGCCGAAAGTAACAACAATCCTCAACTCTATAATGCCGACAATATTAAAGTGCTGGAAGGGCTTGATGCCGTTCGTAAACGTCCCGGAATGTATATCGGATCAACCGGCCCGGCTGGCTTGCATCACCTTGTGTATGAAGTGGTTGATAACTCCATTGACGAAGCGCTTGCCGGACATTGTAACCGAGTTGAAGTAATTATTCACACTGATAATAGTGTCACGGTTATTGATAACGGGCGTGGTATCCCAACCGAAATGCACAAAGGGCAAAATCGTTCGGCGGCGGAAGTCGTTATGACGGTGCTGCACGCGGGCGGGAAGTTCGACAACTCTTCGTATAAGGTTTCTGGTGGTTTGCATGGAGTTGGTATTTCTGTTGTGAACGCCCTTTCGGCTGAACTTGAATTGGAAATTAAACGAGGTGGAAAAATCCACCGTCAAACATACCATCGGGGCGCACCCGAAATGCCTCTGGCTGTTATTGGTGACACGAAGAGCACCGGAACAAAAATCCGTTTTCTCCCAGATCATGAAATTTTTGAAACGCTTGAATTTAGTTTTGATATTTTATCCAATCGCTTGCGTGAACTCGCGTTTTTAAATGCGGGCATTACGATTGTTGTCACGGATGAGCGGATTGAAAAATCGCATGAGTTTTTCTATGAGGGGGGCGTTCGGACATTCGTGACGTTTCTCAATAAAAATAAAGCGACTTTGCACCCCGATCCGATTTTTATCACTGGTGAGAAAAGCGATATTGTGGTCGAAATTGCGCTGCAATATAACGACACCTACTCTGAAACGATTTTCTCCTATGCCAATAACATCAATACCGTCGATGGTGGTACTCACCTGATCGGTTTTAAAACAGCACTGACTCGTTGTGTCAATTCCTACCTGCAAAAAACGACGATTAAAGGCGTCGAAAAGATGGCATTGACGGGCGAGGATATCCGTGAGGGATTGACGGCCGTTGTCAGTGTTAAAATTCCAGACCCACAGTTTGAAGGGCAAACCAAAGGGAAGCTTGGAACGACGGAAGCCAAAAGTGTGGTTGAATCAATTTTTGGTGAAAAGTTCTCTGAATTTCTTGAGGAAAACCCCGACGTTGCGAAGCAGGTAATCAGCAAATCCGTGAGTGCCGCACGGGCTCGCGAGGCAGCCCGCAAAGCGCGCGAACTTACACGTCGCAAAGGGGTTTTAGAAAGCAACTCGTTGCCTGGCAAGCTGGCTGACTGTTCCGAAAAAGATCCGGCGCTCAGTGAGATTTACTTTGTAGAAGGTGACTCGGCAGGAGGTTCTGCCAAGCAAGGGCGTGACCGTCGGACGCAGGCGATTTTGCCGCTCAAAGGGAAAATCCTGAACGTCGAAAAAGCGCGTTTCGATAAAATGCTCACTTCAGATGAAATTAAATACATCATCACGGCGCTGGGAACGGGTATTGGCAAAGATGACTTTGATATTAACCGTATCCGCTATCATAAAATCATCATTATGACGGACGCCGATATTGATGGCGCGCATATCATGACCCTTTTGCTCACGTTCTTCTTCCGTCAAATGCGCGAAGTTATTGAGCGTGGGTATCTCTATCTGGCGCAGCCGCCACTGTTTAAGATTCAAAAAGGGAAAAAAGAGGTTTATGTCAAAACAGAGCGTGAACTTCACGAATACCTGATTGATCTGGCACTCGATAATGTCGTGTTTGAGCGTGAAGGAAAACAATTTACACCAGATGATATGAAGGAATTTCTCCGCTTGATTACTGAGTCGGAGCGGCTGTTGCATATCTATCGCAAAAAAGGGTTTGAAATTTTCTTCATCAAAGAATTAGCCAAAAATGCCGTAGCGGTTGAAACTGAACTACGTGACATTAAGGCCGCCGAAGAAGTGGTGCAGAGTTGTGTGCAGCGGTATGGGCATGCGGCAGAAAACTTTGCGATCTCATTTAATGATGACACCTCTTCTTTCGATATCGCCTATACCAGTCGTGATCTCGGGGTCGAATCGACGGTGGTTATGAACAACAAAGTGGTGTCGAGTGTAGAAGTTCGCAAGCTGAGCCAGATTTACCAAAAACTGCGTCGCACCATGGGGCGGAGCCCATTTACGATTCTTGATGGTGAGCGCGAAGTGGAGTTGGGCTCGTATCTCAAGTTTAAGGACTATATTATCAATCGTGGTAAAAAAGGGATTAACCTCTCCCGTTATAAAGGTCTGGGGGAAATGAACCCTGATCAATTGTGGGAAACAACGATGAATCCCGATGCCCGTACGTTGCTGCAAATTACAATTGACGACCTGGTCGAAGCTGATGGCGCCTTCACGGTGCTGATGGGCGATGCGGTAGAACCACGGCGTGATTTTATTTACGAAAATGCGCTTCGGGTACGCAATCTCGACGTATAAAGGGGCAACAGTAGAACGGGCGGGGGAATCGAAATCCTCGCCCGTTTTTATTAGCTTGCGAGTATCGCATCTGCCCAAATATAGCTTTTCAACACAATCTCATTCAGCGCTTTCGCTGGTATGAGAAGATTTTCCATAATTCCATCTGCTGCCGCAAAATCCTCCTTTTCATAGAAAATAATCGCCTGCAGCATGAGGCCCAGAGTCCCTTCGCCTTGCAATACGGCCTGACAAATCTTTTCATGGGCTTTGATGTTTTCCAAAACTTGTGCTTTGGGGACGTTAAGGATAACGTCGACTAAAGAGAGCATGCCGACAAAAAATGCACTGTCGGCAGTATTGCGATATTTCCCGTCTTCATACATTTCCATCAGTGATTCCATGATTTTCGCACGAACCAAAGCGGTAATCAGCGCTGGATGGCGTTTGCCATTCGGGGTAGCTGAGCAGGCAATCACTGTCAACCAACTCACTAATTTTTTTCGGCCAAGTAATGTAAGGGCATGTTGAATGGAACGGATTGCTTGTCGTAAACCAAAAGCGCCACTGTTCATGAAGTTGACTAAAGAAAGCGAAAGTTCTGGCGACTGTTCGAATATCTTCACAATAGCACCGGTATCGGTATCATCACTGTTGAGCATGGCGATAATATTCAGCACCTTCGTCAGCGATGGGTCGACCGTCTCTTTGCTGAGCAATTGTGGTTGCGCAAAGAAATACCCCTGAAAGTAGTGAAAGCCAATTTGCTTGCATGCCGCAAACTCTTGAATGCTTTCAACCTTTTCCGCGACCATCTTACACCCCAGTTTTTTCTGGAAATTCGCCGCTAAGAGTTTAATGCGCTGCATGCTGTTTTTGCGTAAGTCTACTTTGATGTAGGAAACATAACGGAAGAGTGGTGAAAAATTCTTGATATACCACTCTTCAAAAACAAACTCGCTGAGGGCAAAAACGTGCCCTTCGCTGTGGAGCGAGGCGATGCAAGCGATCAGTTCGGGGGTGACTTGTGTAGAACCGAGAATTTCAAAGATAAAATTTTTCTTCGGGAATAACGTGCCATAATTGCGCAGAAAAAAAGTGTGGTCGACATTGATAAAGCCAAGGTGTGTCCCTAACAGGTCTTCACGAGTGTAGGTTCCCAATGTGTTGCGAATGAGCAGCTCATTGACGGCGTCATGATCCGTGATCATCCGATTCATCCCTTGCGATTGGCGAAAAAGAATTTCATATGCATGAATGGTATTGGTTTCATCCAAAATCGGCTGACGTGCCAAGTAGTGTTGCGCCATTGTGGTAACCCCCGTACCTATTTCAACGAAGTAAAGAAAATTGGTGCAATACTAACACACGTAAATCTCAAATGAATCGCTGTAAATGTAAAATTATTAATGCGAAAAAAGGTGCATGGGGAAACGTTTCGAATGGCGTTACAATCACTTCGCGGTTGAGTTTCTACGAACGAGGGGATAGAATTGACTGTTCAATATGTACAATGAAAATTCCTACTGGATGGAGAGTGCATGGATACAAATCTCATAGCCGAAGAGCTCAACAGCCTGATTCAGGGTGATGTATATTTCGATCAAGCCACGCGCTGTCTTTTCTCTACCGATGCTTCAATTTACCAAGTAATGCCGCTCGGGGTTGTTTACCCCAAAGATGATGTCGATATTCAACATGTGCTCCGTTTTGCGACACAAAAAGGGATTCAGATTCACGCTCGTGGTGCTGGAAGTGCCATTGGCGGACAAAGTTTGGGTTGTGGCATTGTGTTGGATTTCCTGAAGTATCGTCACGCTATTCTTGAAATCAACCGTGCGGGATACGCGTGGGTTGAACCCGGTGTGCGGTACGCGGATTTAAATAAAGCGGCCAAGCAGTACGGTTTGTACTTTCCGCCAGATCCTTCAAGCGGCAATTACTGCACAGTTGGCGGGATGATCGCCAATAATACCAGTGGTGCGCATTCGATCAAATATGGCATCACCGGCGAGTATGTTGAAGAACTCGAAGTCGTGCTGCATAACGGTGAAAAAATTCATCTGAAACCACGGCCAGTCGATTCGATAGAAATGCAATCAATTCTGACGGCGAATACGCTGGAAGCGGCAATTTATCGCGGTGTCATGGCCACGATCGAAGAATGCCGTGATTTGATTGCCATCGGGTATCCTGATATTCGCTATAACGTGTGCGGCTATAATTTACGCGGCGTGTACCAAGATGGAGTCATCAATCTGGTTCCTCTGATTGTCGGGAGTGAAGGGACGCTGGCAACAATCGTCCGTGCAAAAATCCGCTTGAACCCTATTCCGAAACACACGGTGCTTGGTATGGCAATGTTTCGCGACATTGCATCAAGTGGCGAAGCGACGGTGATTGCCGTCAACTCTGGTGCTGCAGCGGTCGAAATTCTTGATAGTTCACTCGTCAAAAAAGCGCGGGCGGTTGATCCGGTGCTGGATAAAAACCTTCCCGCAGAGCTCGATAACGTTTTAATGATCGAATTTGATGGCGACGATTTGGGTGAATGCGAAGCCCTGCTCGAAGCGGTACGCAAAGAGATCATGGAAACGAATACCTACGCGTTCCGCTTTGATAGCGCACGCACGCCACAAGAACAGGAGTCGTTATGGGCAATCCGCAAGGCGGCGGTTCCGTTGGCGAACAAGCTGAAGGGTGACGCGAAGGCGATCGGGTTTGTCGAAGATGCGGCGGTTCCACTGCACAATCTTGTCGAATACTACCGTGAAGTGTATGAATGTTCCGCACGACATGGCGTTGAGTTTTCCGTCTATGGCCATGCCGGCAAAGGGCTTTTGCACGTCCGGCCTATTCTGAATATGAAAAAGCCCGAGGATATTGCGAAGTTCCGCAAAATATCGCAGGAGCTTTTCCGTGTTGTCGAGCGCTTAAATGGAACGCCATGTGGCGAACATGGTGATGGCCGTGTCCGGTCACGGTATATCAAGTGCCTTTACCCGAATCTTTTTCCTTACTTCTTAAAAATTAAAGATATTTTTGATCCGAAACATTTACTGAATCCTGACGTAAAAACAAATCCTGACGATGAAGCCGACACCCGCAATCTGCGCTACGGTGCCGAGTACCGTCCCGTGGTGGACACGAAACGGACGGTACTGCATTGGGCAGAAGAGGGTGCCGATTACCAGGCCCAAATTGAAATGTGCCACGGCTGTTCGACGTGTATGACGGTCGACACGGTGGTGACGATGTGCCCGATGTACAAACTGAAGCGGGACGAAAAAGCAGCCCCCAAAGCCAAAGCCAACATGCTGCGCCATCTGATTCAGGGGAACCTAGACCCCGCAACCTTTCCGTATTCGGCGGAAGCCAAAGAAATCATGGATCAATGTATTACCTGCCAAAGCTGCTATCATGAGTGCGTTTCCAACGTCAATATTCCGAAACTGATGCTGGAAGCGAAAGCCCGCTACGTGGCTCGGAATGGACAGACGTTTCAGAATAAAGTACTGACGGCGGTGGAACGGACGGCGCGGCTCAACAGTTCATTGGCGTCTCTTGTCAATCCGCTCTTGAAAACAACACTGATGCGCACCGTTATGGATGCCACGGTCGGTGTGGCTAAAGAGCGCTCGCCATTAATCTTTCATAAGGAAACGGCGGTGAAGTATGCCAGTACGCGTAGCCATTTGGCGAATCCGATACGTAAAGTTGTCTACTTCACCGGATGTGCCGCCAATTATATGCAGACTGACGTTGCCAAGGCTGCCATTCGGGTGTTGGAGCATAATAACATTCACGTCGAAGTTCCAGAGCAACACTGCTGCGGACTGCCAAAGCTCTCCAATGGGAGTGCGAAAGAAGCGCGGTACGATGTCATTTCAAATGCGGGAATTTTTGCCTATTATGTCAAAAAAGGGTACGACATTATTACGACCTGTACCTCGTGTAATTTAAGTCTGAAAGAAGAATGGCTCTATACAACTGAAAATGACGACACGCATTTGGTGGCGCGCAATACGTGGCACATTTCAGAATATCTCCTGAAGCTTGCCGAAGAAAATCTCCTAAAAACCGATTTTTCGTACACCATGCCTGAGCGGGTTACCAGTTTTTCGTATCACACCCCTTGCCATTTGAAAGTGCAAAAAATTCGTTCGACCAGCGTCGATTTACTGCGCATGGTTCCAGGCTTACAATTCCATGTTCTGCAAGCCGGGTGTTGTGGTATGAGTGGAAGTTGGGGAATGAAAAAGCAAAATTATGCGACATCGGTCGCCATCGGGAAGAATCTTGGGGAAACTATCGCAGCAATTGGCACCGATGGTATCACCGACTGTCCTACCTGCCGCATGCAGATACAAGATTTAGCACGTGGCAAAGATGGGCATCATCCAATACAAATTTTAGCCTCAGCCTACGGTTTGAAGAGCTAAGTAGACGTGCTTTCCATTGATTTTTTTTCATGAATAAGAGTAGTATCTATTTCTTATGTATTCTGGTTTTTAGTCGGTACGTTTGAGGAGGTGGTATGTTTAATTCACTCGGCTCGCGCATTCAGTTAGGTGTCGGAATCGGTTTTGTGCTGATGACTCTGGTTTTTATCTTTGTCGCACGTGGTGAAATTGAGGCTATTGCCGAAGAAATGTTGGTTGACCGTGCTCGTGCCATAACGGCAATGGCGGAAAACTCGCGGAACTATATCGGCGATCTGCGTGGAAAGTATAACGCCTTTAATGACGAAAGGCTTTTTGGCGAACTGGAAAAAGTCAAGCATCTCCCTTTTGAAGCCAAGATGAAAGAGCTGCGCCAAATGGGTGCCTATTATACCATTCCTATTGTGGCCGGGTGGCGTGTCGCGATGGATGCCGCTGAAAAGGGCGGCTACACCTTCCGCGTACCCAAATTTCAGGCACGTAATCCGGTGAATGAGCCCAATGCTTTTGAAGCGGAAATGATTCGCGAAATCCAAAATAAACGTTTACCAGAGCTGTACCGTTTCAATCGCGAGACGAATACGCTGAACTACATGATGCCGATTGTAATGAATCAGTCTTGTATGTTGTGTCACGGCGTAAAAGCTGATGATCCTGATGGCGACGGCATTGACCCACTCGGATTTACCATGGAAGGGTGGAAAATTGGCGATGTTCATGGTGCCTACGAAGTTATTATGAAACTTGAGCCGATGCAGTCCGCCGTCTTGTCTGCCACGATGAAATCGATTGGTGTGGCGCTTGTGATGTTGATCGGGATGGGGATTTTCATGGTGGTTTTCCTTAGAAATGCCTTGACGAATAAAATCAACACGGTTGTTGAAATTCTGAGCGCCGCATCGCATAAAGACTTCTCAAAACGGGCTCCTGAAGGTGGAAACGATGAGATTGGCGTTCTGACACGCGCGATCAATACAACCTTCGATCAAATTGGCGACTCTTTCGGGACTATTACGAATGCAAGCTCACATGTGGCACGCGCGGCATCAGAATTGAACGAAAACACGGCGATGATGGCCGAAGGTGCCAATGAGTTATCGGATGCAGTCGCACAAATTGCCAGCGCTGCCGAAGAGATGAGTTCGACAGTTATTGAAATATCACGCCTGATTTCTGAAAGTGCAGACCAAGCGAATGAAGCCAACACCATTGCTTCTGACGGACAACGAGTGGTAGCCAATGCGGTTGGCGAGATCAATTCGGTGAAGGATGCCAGTGTAGAACTGACACAAATGATCGACCAGTTGAATAAGAGTGCCAGCGAAATTGGGCAAATTATTCAGGTCATTAACGAAGTCAGCGACCAAACAAATCTGCTGGCACTGAACGCCGCGATTGAAGCCGCTCGTGCTGGTGAGCATGGACGGGGGTTTGCGGTTGTCGCCGATGAAGTTCGCAAACTGGCCGAAAAAACACAAAATGCGACCAAAGAGGTGGCGGATAAAATCCGATCCATTCAGGATGGAGCCGCACGTACCAATAAAACGATGACGGCGACTCAGTCGCGCGTTGACCGTGGTTCGGAACTAGCAACGCAGGCGGCCGAAGCACTGCAAACAATTGTCAATGTCGTGAAGTCGCTCAATGATCAATTCCAGCAAGTGGCCGCTGCCAGCGAAGAGCAATCGATCACTACTGGTGAAATTGCCAAAAGCATTGAGAATGTAAAAAATGTTGCCGAAACGACGGCAAGTAGTGCAGAAGAGTCGGCGCAGTCTATTGATAACCTTTCCCGCCAAGCCGTCGAAATGAGCAATACGGTTAGTGAGTTCCGCTTTACGCAGAAAGGCAATACCGGACTTGCTCTCCCTGCAGGCAAAGGATACAAAGGGAAACACAACCGCTAACATCACAGTTACCAACCCCCAGCGTGTCGTATTCTGCGGCACGTTGGGGGACTATTTTTCGGTGCACGATATGCCTTTAGAACCCGCTCTCACAGGAATGATATGAAGTACCGTTCAAAAATTGCCCTGCCGGTAGCCATCATATTTGCGATTTATTTCCTTTTCGTCGTACTTGGGGTGGCATTGTTGCATCCTGAGCTGTTCAATTTTATCCATATGGTTTCTTTTGCCATGGTAACATTTGTTGCATGGGCTATCCTCTCGTTCGTGTTGCACCGCATGTCCGTTGTCCCTATTCTCCAAATGACGCATGCGTTAGAGCACTTAAATAGTGAAAAACTCACTCAGCTCAAACAGCATGACGATGAGTGGAAAACTTTGGCGCTCTCGATGGAACAATATTTTCAGCAAACCCGTTTTACGAATAAGTATACGCAAGCAATAGACGATAATTTTATTGTTTCTAAAGCTGACCCTCAGGGTGTGATCACCTATGCAAATGACCAGTTTTGTAAACGGAGCGGCTATTCGCGGGAAGAACTTGTCGGGCAACCACACCGCATTGTACGCCACCCCGACACGCCATCGCATGTTTTTAGCGCGATGTGGAAAAAACTGAAAAATGGTGAGACATGGAGTGGTGTGACGAAGAATCGGGCGAAATCGGGCGAAGCCTATTACGTCAAATCGTTAATTATCCCCATCACCGATGAACACAACCAGCTTGTTGAGTATACATCCATCCGTTCTGACGTTACCGACCTCTTTCAGCAGATGGACGTGATACTGCGCCAAACGACAGATTCCCTGACTGACTTGCCAAATAAAGTGCAACTACTGGAAGACCTCGAGCTTTTGGACAATGTCGCGCTCATGCTGGTGAATATCGATGGCTTCCGCAGTATCAACGAGTCGTATGGGCAAAAAAATGGCGACCGTGTCATCGCAGAAGTCGCGCGCCAAGTCAGTGTTCTGATTGGCTCTGCCGGGCGCTTATATCGCGTGGTCGGTGACGAATTTGCTATCATCGTTGATCAATGTGAGCTGCACGTAGAGTGTTACTGTAATGTCGAAATGCTGGCGAGCAGTATTATCGAGCATTTTCAGAGCCAACCAATCCGAATTGGCGATAACGAGCTACATTTAACCGTGAAAGTTTCCGCCGCTCAGGGTCAAGCGGCGTACCATAATGCCGATATGGCGATGCACTATGCAAAAGTGCACACGCTTTCGTTCGTTGATTACGACAACAATCAGCAAATTCAAAGTGAACTCCAGCGTGCACTTGAAGTGACCGCTATGGTGCGAGAGGCATTGCGCAAAGGGGCGATTATTCCGTATGGACAAAAAATATTTGCTACTGCGAGTGGTGGTGAATATCGTATTGAAGCGCTGATGCGGATTTTGAGCAATGATGGAACTGTCATTGCCCCATATGTTTTTTTAGAACAGGCGAAACGGTCGAAACTCTACGGGAAACTTTCAGCCGCAATGATGGAAAAGCTATTTGCATATTTTCGACAGAATCAGCAGAAGTTTTCGATCAATATCACGTTCGATGACATCAATAACGAGTCGATTGTGGAAATGATTTTTCAGTATGCTAATGATCCTGTTTTCCAGGGTCGAATCATTCTTGAATTGGTCGAAAGTCAATCATTTATCGAAAGTCCTGAGGTTGAATCTTTTATCCAACGCGCTAAAGAGGCGGGTTGCCTGATCGCTATTGATGATTTTGGAAGTGGCTATTCTAACTTTGAATATATCCTGCGGATGCAGGCCGATATTGTAAAAATTGACGGTTCGCTGATTAAAAACATGGATTGCGATCAACACTCTCATGCTATTGTGCGCGCTATTACTCGTCTGGCTCGCGAACTCGGGTTACGTACCGTTGCCGAATTTGTCCACTCTGCTGAAGTGGAACGGGCAGCGCGCGAGCTTGGAATTGATTACTTACAGGGATTTCATTTGCATGTTCCGGAAGCGTTAACCGACCTGAAATAATAAGAGGTGTTCTTGTGCCTGATCTCAATAAAATTCTTTTGGTTGAGGATGAACCGGACATTCAAACGATTGCCAAAATGACTCTTGAGTTGATGGGCGGATTTACCGTATCCGTTGCTGAACATGGGGTAAAAGCACTCGAGATAGTAAAAATCTTTCAACCCGATCTTATTCTGCTTGATGTGATGATGCCTGAAATGGATGGCCCGACTACACTGGAAAATTTGCGCTGCGACCCAGAAACGAAAGATATCCCCGTGATATTCATGACGGCGAAAGTGCAGCCGCCAGAAGTAAGCCATTATAAGGCACTTGGCGCTATTGATGTGATCGCAAAACCATTTGACGCTATGGTATTAGCTGATACGGTACGCCAATTGTGGCGGGGGCATATGGAGCGCGGAAATGGATAACCAAGAACAATTACAGCAGCAATTAGTGGCGCTCAAGCAAAGCTATGCGGCTAAACTCGCCAGCGAATTAGCGTCACTGAATACCTTAGCAAACACTCTTTTGGATAGCCAAGAGATTGAATCAGTTTTGAGCGAGCTGCACCAAAAGTTACACAAGCTGGCAGGGTCAGGTGGAACGTTTGGATTTCCCCAGCTCAGTCAAGCGGCACGTGAACTGGAAACGCAAGTACAAGCCCTGCTGCACACACAAGATGGGGTCAATAAGCCTGTGCTGGATGATCTTGTCAGTCGCGTTGCGGCACTCCACGAACATGCAAAATCAGTCAACCAACCAGAAACAATGGAAAAGCCCGCCTGTGTTCCCCCTTCGCTGTCGGAGACAAGAACCATTCATCTGTTAGCAACACAGGTTGAAACGGCGAACGATCTCAAAAAGGAATTAGTGAACTTCGGCTATTCGGTAGCCAGTTTTTTGACGTACACGGCACATCTTAATGAACTGAAACAGGGAAAAATTCCCGAAGCAATTGTTATTGATACCGATTTTTCGGCTGATGTTGCGGACTATTTTGCGCATGGGCGCGAGTTATTTCAAGGGGAAATACCGTCAGAGTTCATTTTTATTTCCAATCGTGATGATTTTCGCGCTCAAATCATGGCCGCTCGTGTCGGGGCGCAGGGATATTTTAAAAAACCGGTCGATATTCCCAAACTGGTTGATCGCTTAGAAAGAACATTTAATCAACGTGACGTAGCTCCGTATCGCGTTATGATTGTTGATGATGATATCGATTTGGCCTGCCATTACCAGTTGGTATTACAACGGGCAGGCATGGAAGTCGGTGTCGTTACTGAACCTACCGAACTTTTTGCTGCGGCAGACGAGTTGCGCCCTGAATTGATTTTAATGGATATCCATATGCCAGGATATTCTGGCACGGAGTTAGCCCGCATGTTGCGTATGCGCGATGAGTGGCTTGGTGTCCCTATTGTCTACCTTTCCGCTGAAACTGATTTACAGATGCACATTAAGGCTATGCTGAATGGTGGCGACGATTTTCTGACAAAACCGATAGCTGATAATTATCTTATCGCCGCAGTCACGGCGCGTGTGGCGCGTGCACGGCAGCTGAACAACCTTATTTCACGCGATAGCATGACGGGACTGCTGAAGCACGTCAATTTCAAAGAACAGCTGGTGACAGAGTTGGAGCGTTCACGTCGCACACAAGAACCACTCGTTGTGGCCATGTTCGATATTGACCACTTTAAAAAAGTGAATGATACCTATGGACATGGAATGGGGGATCGTGTCATCAAAGCTTTAGCGCACCTTTTAAAACAACGCTTACGAAAAACCGATATTGTGGCTCGTTATGGAGGGGAGGAATTCGCCGCCGTGCTCCTGAACTGTACCGTTGAAGCTGCCTGCGATATTCTGAATGATATTCGCGAAAAATTTGCCGCGATCCCGTTTATGCACGATGAGTTGTCATTTAGTTGCACCCTGAGCAGTGGCATGGCGACGAACACTGAGTACCCCGATTTTTCTATTCTCGAAGCCGCTGATGGTGCCTTGTATGACGCTAAACGGAGCGGCAGAAATAAAGTATGTGTCGCTCTCCGCAAGGAGGAAACAGTATGAGCGCGACCAACGGACACGACGCTATCGCCGCTCTAATGTTGCAAATGACGGGTTCTTTTCTGCATGAACTTCCAGAAAAATGCTATCAAATCGAAGCGTTGTTGCTGAAGCTTGAAGACCCCACCGCGCATCATGCCGTTATTTTTGATGAGCTGTACCGCAAAGTACATAGTTTAAAAGGGACAGGTGGAACACTCGGGTTGCCGATTGTGACATCTATTTGTCATGCACTGGAAAATTCGTTAACTGCTGCTCACGGGAATTATGCTCCTCCTTTTGCCGATAATAGCTTGCGATATGTTGACCTCTTGCTGCAAGTACGGGATGCGAGTGAGCGCGGGAATATCACATCGATTCAAGAAGCCCTTGACTCTTTAGCGACGGCAACTGGTGGTGAATTATCCGTGTTAGTTATCGAACCATCCAAAACCTTTGCCCATTCCTACCGCAAGGTACTGCAAGAGCATCATGCACGTGAAACACACGTCACCACCGGCATGAAAGCGTTAGAAGTTCTCCTGCTGGAGAAATTTGACCTTATCATCACGGCTCGCCATTTAAGTGATATCAGCGCCTTTGGTGTGTTGTGTGGCATCCGTTATTCCGATAATCGCAACCGCACAACATCAACCGTTGTATTAGCGAGCGATACTTCCAATATCCCGGCTTGCATTCCACTTGATCATGTTGTCAAGCGAGATGCTTTTATGTTGGAGAATATAGGCAAGATACTCCGTGCACTGCAGCAAAAACCTTCAATAGCAAAAAGTTGATCGAAGCAGGGACACCATGAAGCAACTCTCAATATCGCGGCGCATTATTCTCTCATCGTTATTTTTTTTCGCCATTGCGGCATTTATATTAGTGATTTTCATGCAAGTCACTGTCTCACGTGACGTCAAACAATTACTGATTGCGGAACAGCAAGAGAAAGCACAGTTGCTCGTAACGTATGCGTCAAAAGCATTAGAAGAGCGAAAAATCTTATTGATGCGACTCGCGCCGCTCCTGCAAGATGGAGGAAAATTACTTGATGAAGCTTCGATGGCGCAATTGCTTGATGGTATTGTACTGGTAAGACAGACATTTAACGGTGGTTTGATGGTTGCCGATGCTGCGGGTATTGGTGTCGGGGAAGCGCCAAAAAACAGTGGTAGAATTGGGTTAAATATCTCGCAACGGGAACATATTCAGGAAGCACGAAAAACCAAACAACCGGTGATCACGCAACCGTTAATCGCTTCGCGTGCCAATCGTCCAAGTTTTTTCATCAATGTCCCCATTCTTTCAGAAACCGAAGGGGTACTTGGATTTTTAATCGGTATCACCTTTTTAGAAGTCAACAATTTTTTAGTGCCTAGCGGCCAAGTGCTGCGCTCGGACGAGCTCCTCTATATTATTGACCCCGTTAATAAGTTGATTGTTACATCGCACGACTTTTCGCTCTCCATGCAACCCTTACCGCCGCATGGCATCATTCCACTGATAGATGCTGCCTTAACTACGTCGCAAAGTGGAGCTATTACTGAGCGTAATGGAACAAAATTGCTTTATGCAAGTGCTGTGATGCCACAAATGGGATGGATTGTCGTAAAGGCGTTACCAGAAGAAAAAGTACTTGCTCCGGTTGCGCATTTAGTTTCTAACCTTGCACTATCGACGTTGGGACTGCTAGCTCTTTTTGCTCTCCTCTTAATTTCGCAGTTGGGGCGAATTTTAGCGCCGTTGCGTCAGTCAATTATGACCATCGATTCGATGGTGAATGAACGAGAAGCATTTCAGGCGATCCCCGTGCACGTAAATGATGAGGTTGGTCAGCTGGTTGGCGCTTTTAACCGACTTTTAGCTTCGCGTGATGAACAGCGACAACGCCTCTATCTGGCGACTTCAGGTACTGGGATTGGTATTTGGGACTATGACATTCTCCAGAATAAACTGACGTGGGACGACAATATGTATCGGCTCTACGGCCTTTCTAAAAGCAATTTTGGCGCTGCCTATGAAGCGTGGCAAAACGGGCTGCATCCAGATGATGCGGCATCAGCGCATGCTCTTATCCAACAAGCTATACAAGGGGGGAAGGAGTTCAAAACAGAATTTCGTGTCATTCACCCCGATGGGATAACCGTCCGTTGGATTCAGGCCGATGCGTGTGTGATTCGCAACGAGGAGGGTAAGGCCGTGCGCATGATCGGCACAAACCTTGATATTACTGAGCGCAAACGGGTTGAAATGATGAAAAACCAATTTATTTCCACTGTCAGTCACGAACTGCGGACGCCATTAACCTCTATTCGTGGCGCGATTACGTTGATTGACAGCGGTCAACTTGGCCAATTGTCACCCGAGGCAACACAAATGATAAAAATTGCGAAAAGTAATAGTGACAGACTCACCTTACTGATCAACGACCTTCTCGATATTGAAAAAATAGCCTCAGGTCGTATGGAATTCGCCATGAAACGGCTTGAAGTAGGGGCGATTGCTGTCGAGTCCATTAATACGCACCAAACCTTTGCTCAAGAGCATAGCTCAACCTTTGTGCTGATGACGCGTGACGATAACTTGTTCGTGAACGCTGATGAAAAGCGGCTGCAACAGGTGATAGCCAATCTTTTATCCAATGCTGCAAAATTCTCTCCGGCTGGAAGTACTGTGGAAATTCACTGTACGCGCGAAGGGCAGAACGTACGGGTGGCCATCCGTGATTATGGGAGCGGCATTCCCGATGAGTTTCGCGAGCGCATATTTAAACGGTTCTCGCAAGCCGACTCATCCGATACGCGCCCAAAAGGCGGTACCGGACTGGGACTGGCTATTTCGCGTGAAATTATCCATAAAATGGGTGGAACGATAGGCTTTGACTCAGTGTATGGCGAGGGGTCTACGTTTTACTTTACCTTGCCATTTGTGGAATAAAAATAACTCGCTATCGGTTAGTAGCGTTGCTCTTTGCGCCGCTCCACGCGGCGTAGCATGATTCGCATAATTCGTGAATAGAGCTCATCTTTTTCAATAGAGTCTTCCACGCCCGCATCGATGTTGGGATTATCGTTGACTTCAATCAGGTAGAGTTTGTTATCTACCTGCTTGATGTCGACTCCATAAAATCCGTCACCAATCAGGTCGCAGGCTTTCAGCGCCATTTTAATGACTTTGGGTGGTGCGTGTTCGACGGCTATTGCTTCGAATCGACCGACTTGCGCTTTCCCGTTGGAATCGCTTTTAATGATTTGCCAGTGCTTGGCCGCCATGTAGTATTTGCACACGTACAATGGCTGATGATCAAACACGCCAATGCGCCAGTCAAACGTCGTTGGGATAAACTCCTGCGCAATCAGCAGGGCAGATGTTTCCAGCATTTGCAACGCGACGGTACGGTACTCTTTGGGGGTATTGACTTTTTTTACCCCTTGCGAAAAAGAACTATCAGGCTGTTTCAGGATCATCGGATAGTCGAGCTCCTCTTCCACATTATCCAGATTGCCACGATGGACAATTACGGTATGCGGCGTTGGGACGCGATTCGTTTGCAATAGCTCGGCAAGGTACACTTTATTGGTGCAACGCAGGATAGATTGCGGGTCGTCAATTGTGACCAGCCCTTCTGATTCTGCTCTTCTGGCGAACTGGTACGTATGATGGTTCACATGAGTGGTTTCGCGAATAAAGAGCATATCGAATTCACTCAAGCGGTTGTAGTCATCTTTGGTAATCATTTCCGTGGCAATGCCTAAGGCATTAGCGGCCTTGATAAATTTTGCAATGGCTTTTGGGTCAGATGGCGGCATAGGGTCGTCTGGGTCATGCAAGATCGCCAAGTCATAGCGGTACTTACTGCGACGTGGAAGACTTTGGCGGCGTTTACTAAAGTACTCTTGCGCCGAGAGGGCAATAAATTCCCGATGGTCTTCTGGGACGTTATTCGCCGAAATGGGCGCAATATGCGTTAAATGCCAACGTCCCGCAATGCGCTCGAAATTGGCACGCACGAAGGGTGCTTCAAATAAGCGATACAGATGGCGACAGAGTTTGTCGTACCGTTTCGCAAAATTACGACCGAAATAAATCGAAAGGGTAAAGGTATCTGGTTGCAGTGATTCGAGCGTTTTTTGAATTAAATGGTCAAGCTCAGGCGTTGCTACTCGTAGGAGGCCAGGAGTCGCAAGATCTTGCATTGTCATTACTGTCGGCAACGGTTTATGTCCTCGCGATGATGCAAGCAACGATACATAGTAGCCATAGCTCTGATACATATACGAACGGCAGAGATTAAAGAGTTGAACCCCTTTAAGTTTGCTGTAGTACGGATTCGTAAGGTACTCCCACGCAGAGAGAACCTCTACTCCATCAATATCAAAGAGCCAATCATCTGGGTTGTTGACGACAATAAATGTTTGCATGATGTGCGTTATTTAACTCCTTTACTCCTGAGGTATTCTCCAAGTTTAATATCTCTGCCCATGATGTGTTCTGTCAACCAGCTTTTAAGAAAGTCGAGCGTATCGCTGGCGACCAGTAAGTCTCCAGCTTCAAACTTACTTTTGAGTGTCAGAGCCTGTTGCACCAGTTTTTCGTGCTCTGCTTTATGCGCGGAGTACTCTGGATACTGATATTTGTGCATATGGGTCTCTTCATCTTTGAAGTGATCCGCCGTGTAGCCGAGTAACTCGTTAAACACTTTACCAAGAACTTCTTTCCCTGCACCGGCGCGAACGGCATCGGCTAATTTATTCACTATTTTAACCAGTTGTTTATGTTCAGAATCAATAAAGTTGACCCCAGAATTGAGCGCATCGCTCCAGACGATGAACGGCCCACCTTTGTGCGCACCGCTGACAAGACGCATTGATTTACTTGAACTTACGGGCGATGGTGACTTTGTGCCACCATGAACGGTAAATTGACCAAGTATCCCTTCAGCTTCGCGAGAAATGTGTGCCAGCGAATCGACACTATCGCCCAGTGTCGACAGGGCTAACGTGCTCCGTTCGACGCCACTGACCATCGATTGCAATGAATCGTTGATTTTCTGAATGGTTTGGTTCTGCTCGCGGACAGCGAAGCCAATCACCCCATTGCCTTGGTCAATCTCGCTGACCGATTCAACAATTTCAGCAAAAATCGTTTCGGTTTTTCCGATAACTTCAACCCCTTCTTCAACACTTTTGCGAGATTGTTCCATTTCACTAAAGGCGAGTTCGGTTTCGTTGTAGAGATTAGCAATGATGCTGGAAACCTCTTTGGTGGCATTCTGCGTCCGTTCCGCCAGTTTACGCACCTCATCAGCGACAACGGCGAATCCCCGTCCTGCTTCACCAGCACGTGCTGCTTCAATCGCCGCATTCAGCGCGAGCAGGTTCGTTTGATCGGCAATGTCGTTGATTACATTTAAAATGGCGTTGATTTTTGAAGAAGAGTTGGAAAGTTCCTGAATCGTGCTGGAAAGTTTGACTGTCCGGTCACGGATAAGCGCGATGTTTCTGGTGGCAAGCTCAAGCTGGCTCTTCCCTTCTTCAGTGCGCCCACTCGCGAAGTCAGTTTTCTGAATCATTTCATTCAGGGTATCCATCACATCGCGCGAGCTGGCAGCAATTTGTCCCATCGCTTGCGCAATTGAGTTGACGGTAGCGACATGGGAACGAAACTCATGGGTGACATCACGGGTATCATGAACCAATGGTGCCGCAAGGTTACTCATCTCGTGAACCGCTCCTTGCGCATTGGCAACACCATCGTGAATCGAACGGATAATGGTGTCGAACTCTGCCAGCTCTCGGCTGTTGCCTGAATTCATTTGCACCCGTAGGTCAATCGTACCATGTGCTTGGAATGATTCCGTGGCATGCTGAAGTTCATTGAGTTGTTTTTTGAAACCCTGTTGGGCAAATACGGTACATACGCCGAATACTAAGAGTGCAGTGATGAAAATCGGAATCCAAAGCGAACTACTTCCAATAATGGTGGCGAGAACCGAAACCCCAATGGTTATCACCCCTGTTGCTACCCCTGCTAAACCAATAACTCTCCCGAATGCCGACATTGTACCCCTCCAAGATAGAACTTGATCAATTGACTGCCGTCAATATTGGCAGGCAAAAATGTAACAGAAGCACTTTCGGCACGCAATCTGAAAGTCTCATATATGAGACGGAATATGATTTTTCGTTATCGCATAATAGAATGTGTACTGCACAACAATATGATCCGTTAGAATTTTGTGTAGCTCCCTTTTTTTACCGCCCAAAAGGCTAAACTGCCTGCCAGCAGAATGAAAACCGTGGCCAACATGATGGACACGTACGGCGCCAGATCGCTCACACCAAGTACTCCGTAGCGAACGCCATTAATGATATAAAATAGTGGGTTGAGGTACGAAAGATGCTGCCAGAACGGGTGCATTGATTCAATGCTGAAAAACACCCCGCCAAGGTAGATAAGTGGAAGAATCACAAAGGTGCTGATAGCACTCACTTGGTCAAAACTTGTGGAGAAGATCGCAATACATAGCCCCAAAAAGCCGAAAGTCAAACCACCCATGAGCATAAACAGGAGCAACCAGCCAGGCGCTGCAATGGGTATGAGTGTGCTATACATGCTGTAATGGAAGAGTTGTCCCACGATCCCAACGCAGACACCAACGAGGGCGCCGCGCAGCGTCGCTGCCAGACCGTACGCCGCGACAATTTGTAGCGGTTGCAGTGGTACGACCCGCAGATCCTGAAAATCGCCATGAAATTTGGACGTGATTATCGAACTGGAAGCATTTTGAAAGGCGTTGTTGAGCAGCGCCATCGCCATCAAGCCGGGGATGATGAAAAGAAGATAATTTACACCATTCATCGTGTCAATTTTATCTGCCAGATTGACACCAAAAATCAGGAGGTAAAGCGCCGCGTTAATTAACGGGCTAAAGATCGTTTGTCCGGCAACGCGGTAAAAACGGAGTACTTCTTTGCTTAGGAGCGAGTAGAAACCAGCAAAAATTCGACCATTCATTGTGGTACACCTGTTGTTCCATGTTGCTGAATCAGCGTTTTAAAGGCTTCTTCCAATCGACCTTCATCCACGACAATGTCGTGGAGAGAGTCCAATGGAATGGCAAGACGACTGAGGAGTTGGCCAATCGTTTCATCATGCTTGATGTTGATCTTCACCGTGTGTCCATTACATGAAATCCCCGCAACCGTCGTCAGGTGAGGTGGAATGTTGGCAAGCGTTAAGGTGACACGACGCAACGTTAACTGGTGGATCAGCGCAGCGGTATCATTAAGCGCAATCAAACGACCATGATGGAGCACGCCAATGCGTTGACAGAGCTTTTCCGCCTCTTCAAGGTAGTGAGTTGTCAAGAGGATAGTCGTTTTCAGTTCGCGATTGAGCTCTTCGACAAACTCCCAGAGATCATTACGCAGTTCAACGTCGACACCTGCCGTTGGTTCGTCAAGGAGTAAAAGAGGTGGAAAGTGAACTAACGCTTTAGCAATAAGCAAGCGTCGTTTCATGCCGCCTGAGAGCTGACGTACGAGTTTTTTGCGGTGTTCAAACAGTGCCAACTTATGCAACAAATAATCAATCCGCTCTTGATTGCGCAGCAAGCCGTAGTAGCCGGAGTGAAAATTCAACACCTGGTTAACGGTAAAGAAACCGTGCGAAACAATCTCCTGTGGTACAACGCCGACCTGCATTCGCGCTTCAATTGGATTTTCTGTAAGATTGTACCCACCGATGGTAATCGAGCCGCTATCCGGTGCGATAAGGCCAGAAATCATGGAGATAAACGTAGTTTTTCCCGCACCATTCGGTCCAAGAAGGCCAAAGATTTCGCCAGAATTGAGTGTTAAATCAAGTGGATGGAGTGCGGTAAATGCGTGATATTTTTTCGTAAGCGCCGTGGAACAGAGCGGATAGATGGGGCTCTGTTCCGTCGAATGTTCGGGTTGGCTAGACAATCGTTACTCCTGTTGACCAAGGAAAATAAAAAAATCATCAATTAAGTCGCTCAGTTGTGCGCCATCAAGATCAAGTTGAAAAAGGGTTTCTTCGTGTGTTTCAGCCCATTCTTCTTCAGGCCAAGTATCAACCCCAGTGATATTGCCAATCTTATGCTGATAAATCAAGTCGAGATAGTCGGCCAGTTGGAGCGCAGCGGAAACTTTCGCCATGGCCATTGTGCCAGGGACGCGCACAGCACCGTTTTCGTGATGGGAGAGGATCGTTTCGGAAATCATCGGCGCAACACCCCAGCTCCGCGCTAAAATATAGCTGATGGTATGGTGGTAGGTTCCGAGTTTAGCGAATTCAACTTCTGGAACGCGGTCGCGCTCGCGCAGCAGGAACGGAAAAAACTCGCGATAAAGCGGGTAACGTTTGGCAATCATTGGGACGGCCGCATCGTGAAACAGTCCAGCGAGGTAGACTTGTTCTGGGATCAATTCGGAAAAATTACGGAAGATATGCTGGTGATCCAAAATGTATTCTGTGCCACGCGCCACGTTAACGGAGTGGAGCCAGAACGTATGGAGCGATGCATCATCCCCTACAACGGCTTCTTTGAGGGCGCTAGTAATGACCAATACATTAAAGCGAGGAATGCCAAGCAGCGCCAGCGCTTGCGAGATAGACGATATGTGTTGGCGCAGGCCCCAAGCCGGAGCATTGACCAGTTTTAATATTTTTGCTGCCATCGCGGTATCGGAGTTGATAATTTGAACGATACGGCCAAAATCGGGCGACTCTTTTTGCGTTTCACGTAAGGCCTGCATGACGACGCGTGGTTGGTGCGGTAAGCCGATGTGGTTGATTAAGGAACGGGCTTTTTCCATGTCGGGCATATCAATCAACTCAAGATTTTTCACCGTATCGGGCATACATTCCTCCGTTTTTTCCGTTATTGCAGAATACGCATTCCTACATTTTGTCACTTTTCATACGCCGGAGAGGATGATAGCAATTGTTACTATCTCTGTCAAAAAATATGATTCTTATACTGTTAAAGTACCTTGAGCGCCAGTTCTTCGAAAGCGTGTGCGGCCTTAAAAGGGAGGTAAATGTCCGGGCGGCAGACTTCTAGTGAGGCAGAGTCAGGATTGATTGTTATTATGAGCGATCCCTGCCGCTGTAAGCGTGCTGCCAAATAATCGTTGGTTGGCACCGCTGCACTCGACCCAACAAGCACAACGACCTGCGGTGTGGTGACTTCCGTCAGAAAACTGGTGAAATTATCGTCCTGAATAGGGTGACCAATATAGTCACTATCGCCCCACATGAGTATATGCGGACGGAGGAGTTCGCCGCACTCCGGGCATTTGGGGAGAGTGGTGGCTATCATCGTCGTTTCGTTCAGGTCGCAGAGCGGCACATCGAGAGAATCACGATATCCATACCGGCAGCGTGAGCCGCGTAAACACTGCAGCCGCCACATGGAACCGTGCACTTCGCGCACCGATGTGGGTTCAATCCCGCTGCGTATATGGTAGCCGTCGGTGTTTGTCGTATGCACAAAGCTGTGTTGGCTCCGCTGCATAAGTGCATTCAGGATCGCATAGCCTGCATGTGGCTGATTGGTGTGAGCATTGCGCCGACGCCACTCGTAAAAAGCCCACGAGCGCTCTGGACGGATACGAAAAGAGTAGGGTGAAGCCAACTCTTCGGCCACCAGTCCCAGCTCTTTGAATGGCGGAAAATTGCGCCAGTATCCATCACGGTCGCGAAATGTGGGAATGCCTGAATCGGCACTCATGCCAGCGCTGGTTAAAAATAAAACACTTTCTGTTGCGTCTCGAAGCGCTGTAGCCGCACGTGTGAGGGCGTCACTCATGAGTTCCTCCATCTTTTGGTGAAGTTGGTGAAGTGTCAAAAGTTGGGAGTTTCCAGCCAGTAAAATACGCAAAAAGGCGCAGGCTGAGTCCCACCGCAGCGACGACAAAAATAGCCAGATCGCTCAAAAGTTCGGTGCGATCAAGCCAGTAAAAGGCAATACCAATCAGGAGCGCCACGCTCCCGTAAAAATCAGTTTTTAAAATAAATGGAACTTCATTAATCATCACATCACGAATAATACCTCCGCCGACAGCGGTCAGGAATGCTAACGAAATGATGCCAAAAAAATTCAGTTGATGTTCGATAGCAACCAGTGCACCGGTAATACTAAACGCAATCAGCCCTATGCTATCGGCAACAATAAGCAATGCATGACGGTCGACATCTCCGCGACGGTGTAAACGGAAGAGTAGTGCGAGCACCAGCGAGACGATGATGACAATCAAGGGATAGTTTTCGCGAAAGGCGAATGGCGTCGTGTTGACAATCGCATCGCGCGCTATTCCGCCACCAACCCCCGTCAGGAAAGCGGCTATGATAACCCCCAGTAGATCAAGCCGCGCACGTACACCAACCAGAAAGCCACTAACAGCAAAAGCGCTCAGGCCGATAACATCGGCAATAAAAAAGATGTTCATAACAACTTTCCCTTCAACTCAGCTCAAGCGTTTGGAAGTACGCTTCGGTGAGTAACGCAACACCAGCGCGCACGTCTTCTTCTCGAATGCCGCGCCCGAACGCGAGACGGAGCGTTCCCGCTGCGGCTTCCGGCGGTAAGCCAATAGCGCTTAAGACGTGTGATTGTTCTGGGATATCAGAGGTGCAGGCGGCACCGGAACTCATCGCAATGTCAGGGGTAGCCAGCATGATTGATTCGGCATCGACTTCTGGCAGGGTAATGCTGATGCACCCTGGAAGGTGGAAGTGGCTATCGCCATTGATACGGCTCTCAGGGATGGCGTGGCATATCAAGTCGATAAAAAGTTGGCGCAGTGCCGCGGCATGCGCCATGTCATGCGCCAGTTCTTGCTGGGCAATGGCGCACGCTTCACCAAAACCGACGATTGCGGGAACGTTCAACGTCCCCGGGCGTAAGCCATGTTCGTGCGTCCCGCCGTGCAGCATTGGTACGAGGCGAAAAGGAGAATCGTGGCGGCAATAGAGTGCGCCGATCCCTTTGGGACCATAAAATTTATGCGCGCTTATAGAGAGAAAGTCGATGCCGAGCTCTGCTACCTGAACGGGAATTTTGCCAACACCCTGAGCAGCATCACAGTGAACGGCAGCGCCATATTCGCGAGCAAGTGCACAGATGGCAGCGATGTCCTGAATGGTGCCGATTTCATTATTGGCGAGTTGCACCGAAATAAGCAGTGTATCGCTGTCGATGGCCTCTTCGAGGGCGTCCATATTGAGTCGTCCCGTCGACGCAACAGGAAGCTCTATGACGCAAAACCCTCGATGCTTGAGGGAGCGACAAGGGGCAAGTACCGCGCGATGTTCGATGGATGACGTCAGTATTTTCCGACGTCCGTTTGGTTGTCTCACGTCCGGAGCGATCCCAAGGAGAGCAAGGTTATTGCTTTCGGTAGCTCCAGCGGTGAAGATAATTTCCGAATGATGAGCCCCGATGAGCGCAGCTACCTGTTCGCGGGCATGATGTACGGCGTTGAGCGCCCGTTTGCCTGCTCGGTGCACCGTGCTTGCTGGGTTTCCATATTGCTCAGTAAAGTAGGGAAGCATTGCTGCCACGACCCGCTCGTCGCAGGGCGTCGTGGCCAAAAGGTCAAAGTAGAGATAGTGGGACATGGATAACTACTCGCCTCCTCTTATTCGCCCAGAATGTCGAGCGCGGTAATAGTGACAGCTTCAAGCCGGGCAACCGCAAGAATATACCCTAAATCGCGTGCGATTTCGCGAGCAAATCGGTTTTGACCATCGGGTGCGCCGTCAAGGTTCGCAGCGCGCCAATGAAAGGCGATATTACGCACCGTTTGTTCGATAGCATCTTTTTTGTTCAAAATCTCCTGGCGCCCTTGTGCGCGGTCGCGTGTGGCAAGGCGCAGATCAATACTGATGGTTCCTTCAACGGAGCCGCTACGCCCTTGGAGCGTAATCGTAAAAGGGGATAAGGTCATGTTTGCAGGAATAAGCGCATTATCTGGCTGGTTTGTCAGTTGTGCCGGGCGCAGAAAAAGCATCCCTACGTAACGACGGGCATTGGTGAGATCTTTCAACCGTTGCTGAATTTGCTCGACCGTAACGGCGGCAGGGAAAACGTCAAAGCGCACGGGTTCACCAGCGGCAATGCGACGCATAGATTCATCCATTTCGTCACGACGCCACAAAGAGAGGAGGCGTTGATCAATCAACTCTTGCTCCAGCCGTTCCCGAGCCACTGACTTGGTCGCTCCTCCTTGCTGAAGCGTGGACAATGCATCGCGATAAAAGTTTTCCAGCAGGGCTATTTCACTACGAAGGATCAAGTCGCGCAGTTGAGTTCGGTCGTTCGGGGTGAGCCGTTCCACGGTATTCCAGAACGCTATGCGATCTTCAGACGGTACCGCTTCGTTTGCCGTGCGGATCTGCTGACGTATCGTGTCAGCAATACGCTGTTTTTCCTCGGTGGTAAGGGACGATGTCGCTGGAATCAGTGGAAAAATGTCGATAACGGCCGCGAGTGATGATGTGGTACTGAGCAGAAGTACGAATAAGAGTATGAAGATATTGGTGCGCATAATTCCTCCAGCGGTGAATGTCGGCTTTGTCGCTGCACCAAATGTGCATACCGTACAGTAGTCCTATTTTCCGTGCCGATCAAGGATTTGAATGTAGACTTCACCGGTGGAGGTGCGATGATCGGAGGCCAGCCCTTGTACGCGGTAGAGAAGTCCACGTTTATTGACCGAATAGCGCCAATCGAGTTCTTCAGTTGTAATCAGATAGTGGCGGTCGTCGGGAATAGGGCTCCCTCCTGGCGGTACATAGCCTGAAAAATTGACGATATCGCCTGTAGAGCCGGAGCGAGATAATGCTTCACCAATGACAAGAGTATTGCTCATCACCACAACCTCGCCCTGACGCAGCTTTATTGGTGGGGCGCCATCGACGGAGAGTGCAAACTCAACCGTAGGGTTTTCGGTCATATGCAGGCGAATTTCACCCTGAACTTCGTGTTCTTTACGGATGACGATGCGACTTTCTTGTGTGACAGCAAAGGGGATAGCCGTATCGACATTTGAACCAACACCAAGGATATCTGCTGTCCAACCGTGGTGCTCGCGATTGCCAAACCCAAGCACTTCTACGGTATCACCAGGGAGTAAGTAGAGGCGCCCCCACGGAAGTACGCGTCGCGCAAGCCCGTTGATGGCAATTTCGACGTGCTCTAAACGTTTTGTGTCTTCCAAATACCAACCGATACTTTCTAGGTCATCCGGTGGCGTCATCAGTTCCCCACCAACTGTATCCACAAATGCCTGCATAACTTTCAGATGGTAACGGACGCGATGGCGAAGGTCTGGCAGCATTTTTGACGCTTCGGAACAAAAGGCTGGAATACCAAGTTTCGTGAGAGCGTAATAGGTTAAACTCGCGCGTTGCTCAACGTGAATGGTACCGGACTCGCCAGTTTTCGTGTTATTGACATGGAAATGGTGATTTTGATCGGCAATTTCGGCGTTCACTTTGCTGACAACATCGTCGGCCACACAACGCAAACACATGTCACCATGTTTGGTTCGTGAATAATGTTCGGTATCAATGATATGCGATTGACCATAGCGCATTGGATTGCGGTCACTGTTCTGGTACGTTGGTGAGTAGTAGCCGGAACCATCGTGCAACGTCAGGATGTAGTCGTAATTTTGCATGAGTGCGCTGAGTTTACGCACTACCGCAGATTCAGGGAGATCAGGTTTGGGTTCGCCAAAAATGCGGTTCATATCGACATTGACGCCACGGCGGTGCATAATAACAGCCTGACGGTTGATATACGGGATGATGTGCACATCACCGCGACTCACGCTGCCTTGCAGCGCGTACGCCGCACTCCGGTGCCCGCCTGATTCGTCGCCGTGGATGCCACCAACAAAGAGTATCTTTGGCCCTGGCTGCCATTCTGTGGCGCGGGGAACGGGGTAGACATCAAAATGCCATTCGGGTGGCAATGGTTGATTGGCCGCCTGAACGGATTGACTTATGCCAAGAATGATGCCGAAGCACGCAAGCAGTACGCCGAGTCGGCGCAGCACATGATGACTTTGAAAAGAGAAGGAACCGATACCGTATGATACATATTGCGCTTTATTCACCAGAAATACCGCCCAACACCGGGAACATTGGTCGGCTGTGTGTCGTGACAGGAACAACGCTTCACCTGATAGAGCCCCTTGGATTTTCTCTCGACGAAAAACACCTTCGTCGCGCGGGAATGGATTACTGGGAACACGTACAATTAAGGGTTCATCCAGATTTTTCAGCTTTTCTTGAGTTCGTAGCGCACGTCAACGGAACACTCTGCGCGTTTACAAAGTTTGCTACACAGTGGCATACCGAAATGCCAGCGTCAGTTGAGCCACTTTTTCTCCTCTTTGGGCGTGAAACAACGGGTCTAGGAGCCGATATTCGCGCGCAGTGCGGTGAACATCTCTATCGTTTGCCCATGCTTCAGCAAGAACACTGCCGGAGCCTCAATTTGTCTAACGCCGTTTCGGTGGCGCTGTATGAGGTACTCCGGCAGAGAGGTTTCCCAAACTTAACGTGATAACAAATAAAGCTTAGTGGCCGCAGCCGCAACCGCTTCCGCAATGTTCTTTTTTCTTTGTTGTCCCTTTTTGTGCGCTCAGGAGTTTAATTTCAAACGTCAGATCTTCGCCAGCGAGCGGGTGGTTGCTGTCGATAGTAATGGTCTCTTCGGTGATGTCGGTAATCGTTACATGCGTTGTTTCGCCCGTTTCAGATTGTGCCTCAAGTACCATGCCGACTTCAGGAAGAATATCGCTAGGAAGGGCTTCGCGGCTGATTTCTTGCTGTAGTTCAGGATCATAATCGCCGTAGGCTTCTTCTGCTGGGATGGTAACAGTTTTTTCTGTTCCGACTTCCATACCCGTGATAGCGGTTTCAAATCCTGGGATGACACTATTTTCGCCAAGG
Source organism: Chrysiogenes arsenatis DSM 11915 (assembly GCF_000469585.1). Taxonomy (NCBI): domain Bacteria; kingdom Pseudomonadati; phylum Chrysiogenota; class Chrysiogenia; order Chrysiogenales; family Chrysiogenaceae; genus Chrysiogenes; species Chrysiogenes arsenatis. Next base: position 33,649 of record NZ_AWNK01000004.1, on the reverse strand, counting down.
GTGAATACGAACGGCTCACGATCTGTAGAAGAGTCGAAAACAGTTCCATCTTCGAGAGTTCCAGTATAGTGAATGGTTACTTCGTCGCCAGTAATTGCTTGTGCCATGATGGCCTCCTGAAATTTTTTCGAGACCTTATACCAGTTATCTCGAGTTTGCGAGAACTTTCCTCTGCGATTATTGAAAAATTCTCGCAATCATTTCGCGTGCCGCTTCCAGCGCTTCGCCAAGCTTTTCGGGGTGTTTTCCGCCAGCTTGTGCAAAGGTTGGTTTCCCGCCTCCACTGCCACCAGCTATTTGTGCCATGCACTTGACGATGTCACCCGCCTTTATTTTGCTGGTGAGTGCTTCGGGAACACCAACCACAAATGAGACTTTATCGTCAAGTACACTTCCCAGCGCGACAATGCCGTCGCCGATTTGATTGCGGGCAATATCGACAGCGGTTTTCAGCTCATCTATCGTTTTCCCCGTCAGGGCGGTGACTAATATCGTGGTGCCGCAGGCCAGTGTTTGTACCTGCGCGGCCAATGCGCCGATTTCAAGGGCTGCCAGTTTTTCACGGGTTTCACGCAGTTCGCGTTCTACGGAGCGGAGACTTTCTTGTTGACGCGCGAGTTTGAGCGGAATGTCGTCAATCGGGCATTTCAGGGTTTGTGCGATGGTTTCGAGTGTTCCCAGTGTCGTTTGCAATAAGCGCAACGCATTGCGGCCAGTGGTGGCTTCGATGCGGCGCACACCGGCGGAAATTGCCGATTCGGAGAGGATTTTGAAGAGTCCAATTTCACCGGTCGCATCGACGTGAGTACCGCCACAGAGTTCCATGCTGTAATCGCCCATCGTCACCACACGCACTTCATCGCCATATTTTTCACCAAACAGAGCCGTTGCGCCACGTGAGACGGCTTCGTCAATCGGCAGGACTTCTTTGGCAACGTGGGCATTGGCGAAAATTTGGGCGTTGACGGCATTTTCCAGCTCTTCGAGCTCCGTTGGGCTCATCCCTTTCCAGTGGGTGAAATCAAAGCGCAGCCGTTCGCCGTTGACGAGCGATCCGGCCTGTTTGATATGTTCGCCGATGGTGTTTTTCAGAGCGGCTTGCAAAAGGTGTGTTGCTGAATGGTTTTTCACAATGTTCATCCGCAGGGGGCGATTGACCACGGCGTTGATGGTCATGCCAACACGCAACGATCCTTCGCGTTGCGTGCCACGGTGCAGGTGGATACCGCCAAACGATTTATTGACACTGCTGACTTCAAAAAGCACGCCATCACTTTCGAGTACGCCACTATCGGCTACTTGTCCGCCGCTTTCCGCATAGAATGGCGTGATGTCAAGTACGATAGTTCCGGTTTGACTAGCGGCAAGGGTTTCAATGCGGTTTTCGGCTTCATCCAGAATGGCGATAACGGTAGCAGAGTGTTCCAGATGCTCGTAGCCGCAGAACTGTTGCGTCATGCTCTGTTCGATCTGGCGTATCGACTCACTGGAAACGGCATTGGTTGCCCCTTTCCATGAAGCGCGTGCCCGTTCTTTTTGCTGTTGCATAGCCGTATAGAAGCCAGCCTCATCGGCACCAATTCCTTGCTTTTCGAGGATGTCGACCGTGAGGTCGAGCGGGAATCCGTAGGTGTCGTAGAGTTTGAAGAGACTTTCGCCATCAAGCGTATTTTTTCCCGCGGCGCGGAGTTCGCGGCACATTTCGTCCAAAATGGCGAGGCCATGATCAAGTGTATTGGCAAAGCGCTTTTCTTCCTGAAGAATGATCTCTTCGATCAGGCGGCGGTTACTGCGGATTTCTGGGTAGACATCACTATAAAGCGTATCCATCAGCGCGACGAGGGTATAAATGTAGGCTTCTTTTTTGCCAAGGTGGTTGGCGTGACGCATGGCGCGGCGCATAATGCGACGCAGCACGTAGCCACGCCCTTCATTGGACGGAATGGCGCCATCGGCAATCAGGAAGGTCATGGCACGCAAGTGATCCGCAATGACGCGCATGGAAACGTCGTTCTCGCTGGTACTTTTTTGATAGGTTTTGCCGCAGTCACGGGCAATTTGTTCCAGAATAGGGAGAAACAGCGAGGTATGATAGTTGGACTGCTCACCAGCAACGACGGCGCTAAGGCGCTCCAGTCCCATGCCGGTATCAATCGAAGGCTTGGGGAGTGGAACCAGAGTTCCGTCGATTTGCCGGTCGTACTGCATAAATACGAGGTTCCAAATCTCCAGATAGCGGTCACATTCGCACTCGACGCCACACGCGCCACCCACGGTACACGGTACGGCTGGCCCTTGGTCGTAATGGATTTCAGAGCACGGGCCGCACGGGCCGGTATCGCCCATTTGCCAGAAATTGTCTTTTTCCCCGCAACGCAGAATACGCTCAGTAGGAACGCCGATTTCATCACGCCAGATGGCAAACGCTTCGTCATCATCGCGGAAGACGCTGACCCACAGGCGCGAAGGGTCGATGCCCATTTCCTTCGTGACAAATTCCCAGCCGTACGCGATGGCATCGCGCTTAAAGTAGTCACCAAAGCTGAAGTTCCCCAGCATTTCAAAAAAGGTATGGTGACGTGCGGTAACGCCGACGTTTTCAAGGTCATTGTGTTTTCCGCCAGCACGGACGCATTTTTGTGAGGTGGTGGCGCGGGTATAGTCGCGTGATTCGTTCCCAAGGAAAATATTTTTAAATTGATTCATCCCCGCATTCGTGAAGAGTAGCGTGGGGTCGTCATGCGGGATAAGGCTTGACGATGCGACGATGGCGTGCCCTTTGCTGGCAAAATAATCAAGGAATCTCTGGCGTATTTGGCTTGCTTGCATGGAATCGATGCTCCTTTACGGTATGGAAATTATTTATAAATTGTTCGGTATCTATGGTGGCTAGAAATGCAGTGCGCTCGCTCTTGTCATTTCGAACGAGCGAAGCGAGGAGAAATCTGACAACCCCTACTTATTGCTCAGTGTCATTTCGAACGAGCGAAGCGAGGAGAAATCTGACAACCCCTACTTATTGCTCAGTGTCATTTCGAACGAGCGAAGCGAGGAGAAATCTAAGATCTCTCACTCCGTTCGAGATGACGGGTGAAAGCCGCAATGCCTCACGGTAACTTTAGCGTTCTGGTGGTGGGTCGACTTCTGGTTCCCATAAAACAACCCCTTGATCGCGCGCTTCGTCGAGCGCACGGTGTAACACCTGCGCACGCACGTTTCGCTTATGGTCGCGATTGAGAAACACGACGGGCTTGCCTCCAAGGTGGCAAAATCCGCCGCTGGTTGCGCCACGAAGTTTTTCCGTGCGTACTTCGATGTGCGATAATTTGGCCACTTTTAAGAGTGTATCGAGATTATCCACGGTTCCGCCGAGCCAAGCGTGCTATTTGCTGATCTTTGCGGCGATTTAACTCGCGCTGACGGCGGCCGACCAGAAAGAGGACAATGATCGCGAGCAGGATGAGTACCGTCGGTGTCATCGCATCCAGCGCATCGTCACGGGTAAATGCTTCCGGTGTATCGCTTGTGCTGGTTGAAAGTGCAACACCTGCCAATTGTTCAGCGGCCATCTTTCTCTCGCAGTTTTTTCTCGCGGAATCGCGCTGCCCACCCTTTCAGTACTTTTTGTTCAACACGGCTGATGACTAACGATTCTTCAGGAACATCGCGCGTCACGGTTGTTCCGGCGGCAATAATGGTTCCTTTGCCTACCGTAACAGGTGCAACGAGTTGAGTATCAGAGCCGACAAAAACACCGTCTTCGAGTACGGTACGATGCTTCCCGAACCCATCGTAATTACAGGTAATTGTGCCGCACCCGATGTTGACATCACGGCCTAGAGTGGCATCTCCAATATAACTCAAGTGAGAGGCTTTGGAGCCTTCACCGATATGGCTTTTTTTGATTTCGACAAAATTACCAATTTTGACATGATTTTCGAGCACGGAACCGGGACGCAAGTGAGCATATGGGCCAACAGCAACGTCGTCACCCAATACCGCACCTTCCAAGTAACAACCATCTTTCAGGTAGCCATCATTGCCAATCGTGCATCCAATGAGCGTGCACCCCTGACGAATGGTGACCCGTTCGCCGATGGTCGTCCCTTTTTCGAGAAAGACGTTCGGATACAAAATTGAATCACGACCCACTTGCACGGTGGCTTCGATATAGGTACTTGAAGGATCGACAAAGGTTACGCCATTTTCCATCAACTCCTGCGCTTTCCGTCGATACAGGATTTGCGTCGCTTGTGCCAGCTCGGCGCGGGAATTGATCCCGAGCGTTTTTTCAAATGCTTTCCCGTCGATAGCCTGACACGTGTAGCCGTGATAGAGCGCATGGGCAACGATATCAGTCAGGTAGTATTCCTGCTGCGCATTGGTGCACTGGACTTCACTGAGCGTTTGAAACAACACGTCCCGCTTGACGAGGTAGATACCGCTGTTAATTTCGCGGATTTGCTTTTCTTCGGGAGACGCATCGCGCGCTTCGACGATGGAGCGAAATTTGCCATTCCAATCACGGACGATCCGGCCATAATTCCCGGCATCGTTGAGTGTCGCACTGAGGACGGAGAGGTCAGCTTTCGCGCGGCGATGATGTTCCAGAAAGTTTGCGAGTAGCGCCGCATCAACTAACGGCGTGTCACCACAGAGAATAAGGATATCGCCGGAATACGTACCGATGGCAGTTTTCGCTGCTTCAACCGCTTTGGCAGTTCCATTCAGCGTTTCCTGCAAGGCAAAGGCGATTCCATCAAAGCTCTCGGCGGTTTTTTGCGGAACCAACTCGCCACCATGACCATACACAACAACCGTTCGTTCACTTCCCGCCGCTTGGGCAGCTTTGATAACGTGAAAAAGCATAGGAATTCCTGCAACCGGGTGCAGTACTTTGGGTACGTCCGATTTCATGCGGGTTCCTTTTCCAGCCGCCAGTATGATGGTAGCGAACACTGATACCTCCAGTGGTACGGATCAGGGCGTTCAGGTGAACCCAGTTGCCCCTGACCAATCGATTTAGTGATTGTAGTAACTTATTAATGAATTTTCGTCGCTATTTATATATAATTCACGCCCCATTTGCAATGAAGTTGCTGAGAAGAAAAAAGATCGCTTTTGATATGGAGGAGTTTTTATGAAAGTTGGAGTTATCGGCGTTGGCTATGTTGGGCTTGTTGCCGCCACCTGTTTTGCAGAAACGGGCAATCAGGTTATTTGTGTTGATATCGATGAACAAAAAATTGCCAATCTCAAAGCGGGAATTCTCCCCATATATGAGCCGGGTTTAGAAGCGATGGTAGCGCGCAATTACGAAGAAGAGCGTTTGATTTTTACCACTGATATTCGCGATGCAGTAGAAAATTCGCTGGTGCTGTTTATTGCGGTCGGAACTCCTTCAAGTGAAGATGGGAGTGCTGATCTGCAATATGTTTTACGGGTAGCTTCGGCTATTGGCGAGCACATGAACGGCTATAAAATCATCGTCGATAAATCGACAGTTCCAGTGGGAACGGCGGATAAAGTGCGGCAAGCTATCGGTCAAGCACTCGCTAAGCGGGAAGCAGAGTATGAATACGATGTGGTTTCCAATCCAGAGTTTTTGAAAGAAGGGGCGGCGATAGAAGACTTTATGAAGCCGGATCGTGTGGTTATCGGCGCCGATAATGTTCGCACTCTTGAGATCATGAAAGAACTCTACTCACCGTTTATGATGCGCAATAACCGGGTTTTGACGATGGATATCCGTTCCGCGGAAATGACAAAATATGCTGCCAACGCCATGCTGGCAACGCGGATTTCTTTTATGAACGAAATTGCCAATTTGTGTGATCTCGTTGGTGCGGACGTCGCTGCTGTGCGCGAAGGGATTGGTTCTGATAATCGTATTGGCTACAGCTTCTTGTATCCTGGCGTTGGATATGGTGGAAGTTGTTTTCCCAAAGACGTGAAAGCAATTATGAAAACAGCGCGTGAACATGGGATGACGTTGCGTGTGCTGGACGCTGTCGAGGCGGTCAACCGCGACCAGAAAGAAGTGTTGGTCGATAAAGTCATGAGTCATTACGAAGTGAGCGCCGTGACCGGTGTGCTCAAAGATCACCATTTTGCGGTTTGGGGATTGGCCTTTAAAGCGAACACCGATGATATGCGCGAATCGAGCAGCATTACTATTATTAAAGAGCTTCTGAATCTCGGTGCGACGATTACGGCATTTGATCCCGAAGCGATGAACGAAGCGCGACATATTTTTGGCGATACCATACATTACGCTGATAATCGCTATGATGCGCTAGAAGGCGCTGACGCACTGCTCATCATCACGGAGTGGAACGAATTTCGTCGTCCTGATTTTGATAAAGTACGTTCGCTGCTCAAAACACCCGTCATTTTTGACGGTCGCAATCTGTATGACCCGATCAAACTTCGGCAGAATGGCTTTACCTACCGTTGCATTGGACGCGATACGGTGGGTAACCGTCCGTGATAGATCTGCATACACATTCTACCGCTTCTGATGGAACCTTAACGCCGAGCGAACTGGTCGCACAAGCGGCGGCCAATTCGCTGGAAGCGGTGGCGCTGACAGATCACGATACTGTCAGCGGCGTGGCGGAGTTTCTTACTGCCTGTGAACACCATGCCATTGAAGGTGTTGCTGGCATAGAAATTTCCGCTCACTTCAAAAGCCGTTCCCTTCACCTACTCGGATATTATATCGACCACCAAAGCAATGCGCTTTCAATTCAAACGACTGATTTGGTCGAAGCGCGCGATGAGCGCAATTTGCAGATGATTAAAAAGCTGAATGCGCTTGGTTTTGACATTACACTTGAAGAGGTACAGCAGGTGGCAGGCGACGTCGTCGGGCGTCCGCATATGGCTCAGATTCTGCAAACCAAAGGGTATGTTCGCTCCCATCAGGAGGCATTTGGCCTCTATCTTGGCGCAACAGGAAAAGCGTATGTGCCGAAAGAGCGATTGACACCGGAAGAGGCGATTGAGTTGATTCTGGCCGCTGGTGGTTTGCCAGTTGTTGCCCATCCGGGAACCTTGCCGTTACGTGGCGAGCGTGACTTTCGTAAACTATTGCAGCATTTGAAATCAAAAGGACTTGCCGGAGTCGAAGTCTACTACCCAGAACACACGCTGGAAGAGCGCTTCATGCTTGCTTCCCTTGCCGATCAATTGGGTTTAGTGGCGACGGGCGGCTCTGATTTTCATGGCGGGAATCGTCCGGGAGTTGTGCTTGGGCGCGGCGACGGGTCGCTTGATATTCCCTATCGCGTGCTGGAAGAACTTCAGGCACTGCGAGGCAAGTAACCAAAAAATGTGGGCAGACACACCCGTCCACCCACACTTCGCATAAAAAACCTAAAAACCGAATAGCGCGAGGGCGTGCGCAATCTTCGGGCGTAGCTCTTGGCGTGGGAGTACCAAATCGAGCATCCCGTGCTCCAGCAGGAACTCCGAGCGCTGAAACCCTTCTGGTAGCTTCTGGCGGATGGTTTGTTCAATAACCCGTGGCCCAGCAAAGCCAATAAGCGCTTCCGGCTCCGCGATGTTCAAATCACCAAGCATAGCAAACGATGCCGTTACTCCACCGGTGGTCGGGTCGGCAAGTATACTGATATACGGCACTTTGGCTTTGGCAAGCTCCGAGAGCGCCGCAGATGTTTTCGCCATTTGCATCAAGCTGAGCGTTGATTCCTGCATGCGCGCTCCGCCGGAACACGAAACAATGATAACCGGATGGCGGTTGACAATACCACGCTCCACTGCGCGCGTAATCTTTTCGCCAACCACACATCCCATTGATCCCCCCATAAAAAAGAAATCAAAGGCCGCCACTTCAACCTTGTGGCCAAGCAATTCACCTGAAGCACAAACAATCGCGTCTTTTTGACCAAGAGCGGTCTGTGTTTCTGTAATGCGCTTTGAATAAGGCTTGGAATCGATGAAGTCGAGCATATCGACCGGAGAGAGGTTTGCGTCGTATTCCGTAATCGTCCCCGCGTCGAGCAGGGTTTCAATCCGCTGTTGTCCTGTCAGCCGTTCGTGGTAATGACATTTTGGGCAGACATAAAGGTTTTCCTGAAAATCTTTGCTGTATATCGAATCTTTACATTTCTTACACTTGACCCACACGCCGCCTGGAACAGTCGTCTTGGTATCAGCACTCATACGGTTTCCACCTTATTCGGGTATTTCGAACCTTTTACCACAGAAATTACTACGAGAAAATGGTGGGAATGTAAAATGGCAGGATTGCCCGACGAAAGGTGGTTTTTTACGGGCAGACATGCCGGTCTGCCCGTATAAGAATATCGTGTTATTTCGTGGCGTTGAGAGTATTTCAATGCTTTTTCTTCTTCACCTTTTTGATTTGACATGGCTCTGTGGCAAACGTCGCCTGCGAATACGGTGATACGACGCCGGGATCTGCCAGTAGGCAGACAGCATTCTGATCTTTACCTTCGTAATCAATTTTGGCCAAGAGGTCACGTGTCAGGTTGATTCGCGCACGTTTCTTGTCATTTGAATCGACAATAATCCATGGGGAATACGGGGTATGCGTGCGGCTGAACATCTTTTGAAAGGCTTCGGTATATTGATCCCAGAGATTGAGTGATTCTTCGTCGATTGGGCTGAGTTTCCACATTTTTAATGGTTCTGTTTTACGGCTCAATATCCGTTTGGATTGCTCGTCTTGGCCGACATCAAGGAAATATTTGAACACCAAAAAACCGCTCCCCAGCAACATTTGTTCAATATTCGGTACTTGATAGATAAACTCTTTATACTGCTCATGATTGCAAAAGCCCATCACCCGTTCCACGCCAGCACGGTTATACCAGCTCCGGTCAAAAAATACGATTTCGCCACTATTCGGCAGTTCGCGGAAATAGCGCTGAAAATACCACTGCCCTTGTTCGACATCACTGGGTTTGGCGAGTGCTGAGACGCGCGCAACGCGGGGATTCAGGTGTTCGGTTAAGGCTTTGATCGTCCCCCCTTTGCCGGCACCATCACGACCCTCCAGAATGATAAGCACTTTATTGCCGCTCTCTTTCACCCATTTTTGCAGTTTCGCCAGCTCGATTTGCAGTTTGACCAACTCTTTGGCGTAAAACTTGTCTACCATTTTCCCTTTGGCGTTAAAGCAACGCTCCCGATCGGCATCTTCGGGGCGAACAACAATCTGCTGAGTCATCTCGTGCCTCCTTTTTTCCTTGGCCTCGAACCAAAGGAATTCGTTTCCGGGTAGTGAGATGTGAATGCAATTCTGCTATAGTTGAACTTTGCAAAATGCCACATGCCCGAGAAAACAGGAACAGTATAAATATTTCTACAAAATAATCAAAAAAGATAATGAAAGGTTACCCCTACTAATGATTCTTGAAGTTTCTCAAATCCGTAAATTTTTGGGTGATCGCGAACTTTTTCTGGATGCTTCATTCCGCCTGAAACGGGGTGAAAAAACCATTTTGATGGGGATAAATGGTTCCGGGAAATCAACCTTGCTCCGCTTGATTACCGGTGAAATGCTGGCTGACAGCGGAACGATCAAATGCCATGGAACCATAGGCTACATGAACCAACGGTTGGAAAATTTTAGCGCAACCGTCTATCAAACCGTGTTGGAAGCCTTTAGTTGGTTGCGCGATATGGAAAGCGAACTGCTGACGCTGCACGAAACCATGGCGCGCCCTGAGGTATTTAACGATCCAGTTCGTCTGGAAAAAATCATGAATCGTGCCGCCGAACTGCAAACCCGCTTCGAACTCTACGGCGGAAGCCGCATTGAAGCCGTCACGCGTAGCGTTTTAGCTGGTGTCGGCTTTCAAAGCGCTGATTACGAACGCGAGCCGCAAACCCTTTCCGGTGGACAGAAAAGCCGTTTGGCGCTCGCCAAGCTGGTTGCCCTTTCGCCTGACCTCATGCTGCTGGATGAACCGACCAACCACCTTGATATTGAAAACATCAAATGGCTGGAAAACTTCCTGAAGCGTTACGACAAAGCAACACTCATTGTTTCGCACGACCGCTACTTAATCGAATCGTTGGCACAAAAAATTGTAGAAGTCGACTCCGGACGTATTTTTGAATATCGCGGCAGTTATCGCCATTATCTCGAACAACGGGAACTCGTGCATAAAACCGTGGCGCGCGAAAATCAGGCCATTGCCGATAAAATCCAAAAAGAACAGGAATACATCCGGCGGCAACACTCGTGGGGCAACTACACGCAGGCCAAAAGTCGCGAAAAACAACTCGATCGCTTTCTGGAAAACAACCAAACAATGGAGATAGGCGAAAGTAGGGAGTTTAGCGCCCGCTTCACCCCAGAATATCTCCCCTCCGCCAAAACCGTCTTACAGGTAGATCGCATCAGCAAAAGTTATCACGGCAAAACCGTGTTGCAAGAACTTTCGCTAGAAGTGGAAAACGGCGATCGGCTTGGCATTATCGGGCCAAACGGGAGTGGCAAGTCGACCCTGCTGAAAATTATTGCCGGACACGAAACTGCCGACCAAGGGACGTTCCATTTTGGCAATCTCGTACGTGTCAGCTATTTTTCTCAGGAACATCACGAACTACAACGGCCATTGACGCTCATCCAGCAGCTCAATGAAATTCGCGCGAGTGCCACCATTCAGCAAATCCGCTCGTTGCTCGGTAAATATCAGTTTCGTGGTGAGGAACACCTAAAAACAGTGGGCGTTCTCAGTGGCGGCGAACTCTCGCGCCTGAGTTTTGCCTGTTTGGAAATGGATTGCGGGAATTTCTTGATTATGGATGAACCGACCAATCACCTTGATATTGAAGGAGTTGATGCCATTATCGACGCCCTGCGAGCTTTTCCCGGAACCGTAGTTGCCGTTTCACATGATCGCTACTTTCTGGAGCAGGTCTGCAATAAGTTGCTCCTGATGAATGACGGTGGGCTGGAGCTTTTCCGGGGGAACTATGCCGAATACCATGCCAGCCTGAAAGCGGCAACGAAAGCCGAGTTGCCAGCAGAACAGCCGCCGGTAACAACACAGCAGAGTAAACCCAAAAAAGTTGACCGCTACAAAGTCGATAAAATTGAAGCGACGATTGAGACATTAGAGCAGCAACGCGGAACGCTCGAAGAAAGTATCATCGCCAACGCGGCGGATTACGCCAGAGTGATGACCCTGACCAGCGAACTCGAAAAAGTCAAACAAGAGCTGGAAAAGAGTTACCGCGTTTGGGAGGAATTGCACGACGGTGGCTAAAGGCCGTCACGAATCCCCCAAACTCTCCAGCAGCGTGTCGAGCTGATCAATATCAAGACCGTCGTAGCTAATATCGCTCGGCGTGATCACCGTCGTTTCGACCTGACAACAATGCGCGATAATCTCTTGCAGATGGCTTACAAGCTGTTGCAGCAGCCTTTTGGCAACTTTTTCTTCCAGCGCATGACGGTTATAGCGCAATGCTATGCGGAGCACCTCGCCCACCACCGCACCGGTGATTTCCAGATCAAAAGGGCTGATATTATCGCCGCCGACGGTTGAGCCGTGTGGTTCGTCGGAAAGCGTCCATGCGCCATCATCGACGGTGGCGTCAAACACCCCCAAGTAATTAAAGCTGATGCGCGGCAGTGATGGTAACGTTGCATCGTGCGCGGCATTTGGTGTGAGCCAACGCAGGACGCCGTAGCCAATCCCGTGATGGGGTATGGCACGCATCCCTTCTTTGACGACACGCACGCGGTAGCCACTATCGTCGCGTTCAGAAACCTCCAGCAGGTGCGGAAAGAGCGTGGTAAACCAGCCCACGGTGCGCGAGACATCGAGCTTCACTCCAATTTCCTCACGTCCATGACCTTCTAAGGTAATCAGGTGACATCGCGAACCACTCCAATCGGTGAGGGCGAGCGCCGTTGCGGTGAGCAGGAGGTCAACCGCATCGGTGGCGTAGGCGCGATTGGCGTGACGCAGCAGTTGATCGGTGAGCGCGGGGGGTAGCGTATGCGCGATATCATCAAAATCTGCGGCCACGGCGGTTGGGGTTGCGGTGCCAAAAGGAAGTGGCGCGATAGTCGTCGCACGCTCGGATATATGCTGCCAATACGAGCGTTCGCGCTGCAGCGTATCACTCGTCGCGTAGGTTTGTAAGGCCACCATCCACGCGGCAAAAGAATCACTTTTCGGTGTCAGTGCTAGTGGTTTTCCGGCGACCAGTTGACGATATCCGGTCACGACATCTTCTGCCAGAATACGCCACGAAACACCATCTACCACCAAATGATGGATGATTATGCACAGACGGTCGCCGTCCGGTAGTTGGTAAAGGGCGGCGGTAAGCAGCGGTGGTTGCGCGATATCAAAACTTGCTTGTAACGCTGCGGCATGTTGCTCTAAGGCCTGCGCGGGATGTGTTGTGCGAGTGAAATCGACGATTTCAAAACGGAGCGGCGTGCCGATTGGCTGAATGGTTTGACGCCAACCATCGATGCTCTGGGTGAACGCGGTGCGGAGCATGTCATGATGCGCGACCAAGGCTGACAAGAGCGTGCGCAGCTTTGTTCCATCCAACCGTTCCCGTGAGGTGAGCAGAATCGATTGATTGTAATGGTGCACTCCCGCGCCATGTGTTTCGAAGAACCAGCGTTGCACGGGGCTGAGGGTGACATTGCCTGTCACCGGCTTTTGGTCGATCACCCGCTCGTACGGCGTAATGCGGCTTGCCAGTCCCGCCACGGTGGGGAATTGAAACACGTCAATCATTTCCGCCTGCCATCCCTGCTGCTGTAAGCGGGAGATGACCTGAATCGCGCGAATCGAATCGCCACCGAGGGCAAAGTAGTTGTCGTGAATGCCGATAGCGCTAAGGCCAAGCACCCCTTCCCATACCGTTGCCACAATCTGTTCGGTGTCATTGCGTGGGGCGACAAGCGTGGTGCCTAAATCGAGGCTGGGGGCATGTGCTTCTCGTGGATCGGGGAGGGCACGGCGGTCAAGCTTGCCATTCGCTGTCAATGGCAGCGCATCGATGGGTGTAAACCACGCTGGAATCATGTAATCAGCCAAAGTTTGCGCTAGGTGGTCGCGCAGTGCGGCGATGGTGACCTCGTGTTCAAACACCAGCCATGCGGCCAGCGCCAATGTGTCGTTGGCACCAGTTAATGCCAGTACCACACATTCACGGATGGCGGGATGAGCAAGCAGGCGGCTTTCGATTTCGCCAAGTTCCACGCGGAAGCCACGGATTTGCACTTGCTGGTCATTGCGGCCAAGGTACTCCAGTCCGCCTGTCCATGTCCAACGCCCGAGATCGCCAGTGCGGTAGAGTTTCCCAGTTCCAAATGGATTGGTAATAAAACGCTGGTTTTGGAGTTCTGGACGATTCAGGTAACCACGGCTGACCCCGCTGCCGCCGACGTAGAACTCGCCGGGAATGCCGACGGGCAGGAGATTCATTGAAGCGTCGCAAACATACACGGTGGTTTCGGGAATGGGTGTGCCGATAGGGCTTTTCCCCGCAATCGCAAGCTCCTCCAGCGATAATTGGTGAAACGTGACGTGCACGGTGGTTTCGGTAATACCATACATATTGATGAGGGCTACGGACGGAAAGCGCTCCGCCCAGCGGCGTAGATAGGTCGGTTCGAGTCGGTCGCCACCAAAAATCACGTAGCGGAGCGACGAACTCCAGTCGAAATCGGTGCGCAAGGCTTCGTCAATAAATCCGTAAAAGGCGGCTGGAGTTTGATTGAGCACCGTCACGCCACTGTTTTTGACAAGTGTCACGTAACGGGCGATGTCGCGCACCTCGTCCCGTTTTGGGATCACCAGCGTGCCACCGCGGAGCAACGCGCCGTACATTTCCCAGACGGAAAAATCGAAGCAGAATGAATGCGACTGCACCCAGACATCGCGGGAAGAAAAGTCAAAGGGCATCCGGTCGTTAAACAGGAGTCGCACCACGTTGCGGTGTTCAACCAGCACCCCTTTGGGTGTACCGGTTGAGCCGGAAGTGTAGAGCAGATAGGCGGCAGCGGAAGGGTCAAGCTGTGGCGGATGAACGACACAATTATTTGGCGTGGGGGAGTGTTCTGGCTCCAGTCGCACCAATGGCCGCGTACCTGCGTACGCTTGCTTTTGCGCTGCGCGCGGCACAAAGGCAATGCCGGGGAGTGCGCGCAGGTGTGCCTCGTCCGGTAGACGGTGTTCGTGGCGCAGCATCATCCCCACGAGTTCGGCGAGTGTTGCCTCCCCTTCGCCGATCACCACAAGGTCGACCGCGCGGTTTTGGAGGACGTGCGCGACGCTGCTGGTGGCATACGGCCCACCGGCAATAATTGGCACTTCTATCCCCCACTGGCGGAGCAGCGCCACTGTTTCGTGGAAAAACTCCTGATAGAGCGACAAGGTACGAATGCCGATCAGTTCAGGTTTGGTTTCATCAAGCAATTGACGGAGTTCGGCAAAAGAATCGAAATCAATTCGCGCTTTAGCAATCCGTCCATCGATGTGACTGCCGAATTGTTGCTGCAGATAACTGAGGAGCGACATAAGACCCAGTGGCGGTTCGACCACGTCGTAAAACAGTGAAGCGTGTTCGCTGAACAGTTGCGAAAGGTCGAGCAGCACAATGCGCAATGCGCCTTTTTCCGGCACGGCTGGGCGCGGAAAACGGTCATAAAAGCGATGCGAAAGCTCAGGGACGGCGACAGAATCTTCCTGTAAAAACTGGGCGTCGCCCAGTTCATGGTGTGGGATACCGAAAAACTCCAGCAGTTGCGCAAAACTGTGAATTTCCAGCGGCAAATAACTATTGTATTTCTGTACCAGCTCATCTTCGGTTAACACGCGCATTTGGTGCGGCAGTACGTGGCGGAGTCGTTCGCGGTTTAAGAAATACCCTTGGAAAAATTCCGATTGGTACTGCTTGGTAAAGGCGGCATCAAAGGGGAGCGTTTCCGGTAATTCGTGGAACGCAAGGGAGTGTGAACGGCGAATCGCTGAGCCATCAATGCCGTTGTCGAGCGCCAGTTGTTCCATAGCGGAGCCGGGGAAAATCTTGAGAATATGCACATAGGGAAAATGGAGCCAGTTGATGGACTGCATGAATTCCAGCGTTGCCAGCGCTTCGGCTTCGGTTTCGCTGGGGAAACCGTGCATGGTGAACAGCTCTAAGATAACCTGCGGATGGTGCGTGGTAATGTACTGCAATGTGTCGCGGAAGCGGTCGAGGTTGAGATTTTTCCCGATCATTGTTTGTAGGCGTGGTGACGCCGTTTCCAGCGCCAGCGCAAAGCTTACCGTTCCGGCAGCCACCATGAGGTCGATGTAGTCTGGCGTCAGCAAGTCGCCGCGTAAGCCGTTGGGAAAGTGGATTTGAAGCTGCAAACTGTGCTCCAGAATCAGCTCGAAAAATCGGCGGCTATTGTCACGGTTGAGGTTAAAAATATCGTCGATAAACACAAAGCGGCGCACTCCAAGTTGGTAGAGTGCTTGGACTTCGGCAAAGATATTTTCCGCCGAACGGTAGACGTGGTTACGTGGCCAAATTTGGTGGCAGTAGGCGCACTGGTAGGGACAGCCACGTGTGGCCTGAATTGCCACAGCGTGTTTGACCATCGACTGCCCGATAAAACGGTGGTAGCGCGTATGGTCGATTAAGGCGCGATTGACGACGGGAAGAGCGTCTACGTCAAGGATTTGGGCGCGCGGTGCGGTGCGTTCGATGATCGCTTCTGCCGTAATCCCTTGCAAGGCGATGGCGGAGTGGGTTGCCAGCAGATGGCCTTGCGTCAAAACCAGTGCCGCGTGGGAATCTTCGAGCATAAAGCGGATTCGCTCGGCGGGGTACGTCGGGTCGATCGGCAGATACGTGCAACCAGCGTGCAGGATGCCCAGTAACCATGCAGGCATGTGCAGCGCCGGTTCGGCGAGAATCGCAACTATGCTCCCCGTCTCGATGCGGTATTGTTGCAGCAGCGCGGCGATGCGCTCGGCTTCGCGTTGCAAGTCAGCGTAACTCAGGTGTTGATCCTCAAAACGTACCGCTATTGTATTGGGTGTGCGCTGCACCTGTTCGGTAAAGAGCGATACCAGCGTGGCCTGTTGCGGCCACGGTGCCGCGGTGGCGTTGAAATCGTGATGAATCCACTGGAGTTCGGCGGTTGTTAACAGTGGCAAATCGCTGACGCGCGCGGTCGGATTGACGACCACCCCTTCGGCCAGCATGCAGAAATGGTGAGCCATGTTGTGAATCCGTTGCGGCACGAACAGGTCACGGTTGTATTCCACAATAACATCAATGGTGTCATCGTTTTCCTGAAAGACAAAATCGAGATCAAACTTGCTGATATTTTCCATCTGCGCCAATTCGCGCACGGTAGCTCCGTCGAGGGTAAATGGAATTTGCCCCGTATTTTGCAGTACGACCATCAGGTCAAAAAGTGGTGAACGGCTGACATCGCGCGGCAACTCCAGCTCATCGACGAGTTGATCAAACGGATAGTTTTGGTGGTCGAAGCCTGATGTATTCGTCGCCATGACACGCGTGAGCAGATCGCAGAAGCGATCATCCGCCCGCACCTGATCGCGCAATGCCAGCGTATTCAGGAAAAAGCCGATTTGTGGCTCAAGGTCGGGATGCACTCTCCCCGCGACCGGTGTGCCGATAATCAGATCTTCTTGCGCCGTGTAGCGGAACATGAGTACCCGCACCAGTGCGAGCAGCAGGGCAAACAGACTGGCTCCCTGCGCCGTTGCCAGCGCGCGCAGTGGTTGCGCAATAGCAGGATCAAGTGTGAAGCGAACCACAGCTCCGGCATAGGTTTTGACGGGAGGGCGCGGGAAATCGGCGGGAAGGTCGAGCACCGGCAATGGTGCGGCGAGTTGCTGCAACCAGTAGGTGCGGTCGCGCTGCAACGTGGCGGGATCGTTTACTTTTTGGTTTTGCCAGGCGGCGAAATCGCGATACTGGATCGGCAGCGGCGGCAAGTGCGGTGTTTGGCCAGTGCTAAACCCATTATAGAGGGTTGAAAGCTCCGCCGTCATCACTCCCAACGACCAAACATCGCTGATGATATGATGAATCGAAAAGACGAAGGCGGTGCGTTGTGGTGCCAAAGTCAGCAGTGCAATGCGGTAGAGCGGCCCCGTTGTGAGGTCAAAAGGGCGAGCCGCTTCGGTGGTAAAGTATTCACGCGCCGTGTGTTCGGGGTCGGGAGTGTGGCTAACATCGCGCACGGTGACATCCGGCGCAAGGGATGTTTCAATTTTTTGACGCGGAACGCCATCGATGGCGATGAAGGTGGTGCGCAGGGTTTCATGCCGCTGATGCAGCGTGTGGATCGCCTGTGTAAAGGCTGCGAGTGAGAAGGAACCTTCGATCACAAAGGCGGAGGCCATCGTGTAGGCGGCAGAGCCTTTTTCCATCTGGTCGAGCATCCAAAGCCGCCTTTGGGCATGCGAAAGGGGATAGCTTGCAGCGTCAGGCAGCGCCGGAATCGGCTCATAGTGTGTGTGGCGCGCACGGTCAATAAACGTAGCGAGTGCGCCAATGGTGGGCGAAGCAAAAAAGTCGCGTACGCTGACTTCAACGCTGAACACTTTGTACATACGGGCGATAATGCGAATCGCTTTCAGCGAGTCCCCGCCAATTTCCATAAAGGGGTTGGCGCGCCCAATCCGTTTGAGTCCAAGGATTTCGCCCCAAATTTCGGCTAACTGTATTTCGGTGGTGCCGACCGGTGCTTCGTAGCTGCCGATGACCAGTACTTCCGGTTTGGGCAACGCTTTGCGGTCAACTTTGCCATTTAAGCTTAAAGGTAAGCTGGCCATCGGAATAAAATAGGCGGGAACCATATAGTCTGGGAGTGAGGCCAGTATATGTTCGCGGAGCGCGGTGTGGCTGATGGGTTCCAGTTCGGTGTAGTAGCAGGCGAGCACGTTTTCCATTTCATCGGTGCGGTGCGGCACTACGACCGCCTGACCAATCTGCGGCATGGCGAGGAGCACGCTTTCGATTTCAGCCAGCTCGATCCGGTTGCCATACACTTTTACCTGACTATCGAGACGGCCAACAAAGTCGATGGTCATGTCGGGGCGATAGCGTCCTAAATCGCCCGTGCGGTAGACAATATCCCGCGTTTCATTCTGCAGAGGGTTTTGGACAAATTTTTCGGCGGTAAGTTCCGGCGAGCGGTAGTATCCTTTGACGATAAAGGGTGATTTGACCGCTATTTCGCCGATTTTTCCCGGCGGGCACAGGGTGTGGCCGCTCAGGATTAAAATGACGGTATTTGTGATTGGCTTGCCGATGGGGACGATTTCATTGGGTTTGAGCGGTTCTGGCGGGATGCGGTGGAATGTTTTGAGCAAAGTCACTTCGGCGGGGCCGTAGAGGTTGACCAATTCGGCGTGGGTGCCGATGACGTGCCGCCAGTGATTGACGTCTTTGCCGTAGAGCGTATCGCCTGACTGAAAGACGAGTTGCAAGCTGGGAAAAAATCCTCCGCTACGCGCTTGTGAAGCGGCTTCCCGCGTTATGAGGCGCAAATAGGATGGAACCGTTTGCAGCAGCGTCAGCGCCGATGATTCAATCCACTCAATCAGCCGTGCAGGGTTTTCTTTCACGTCGGCGGCGGGAATGCACAGGGTTGCGCCACAGCAGAGCGCCACAAAAAAGTCTTTGAGACTCGCTTCAAACGTAACCGGCGCCATTTGGCTGATGCGCGAGGTTTCGTTCAAGCCAAATTCTGTGGCCTGCCAATGGCAGTAGTGCGCTAACCCTTTGTGCCACCCTTCAATGAATTTTGGAACGCCCGTTGAACCAGACGTGTAGATAACATAACAGCTATCGTCGGGTTCATTGATCATGGGGAGCGGATCGGTTGCTTCTGCGTCCGCAATTGCTGTGGTTTGCCAGTGTCCATCGCAAAAGCGCTGTTCATGAAACCCCGCTGCGGTGAACACCAAGAGGATGGTTGATGTGGCGAGGCCAAATTCGACCAGCATATCGGCGAGGCCGTTTTGTCCGTGGACGTCGGTGACAATGACCGATGGCGTGGTGTGGCTCAGGATGTGTTGTAAGCGCGGACGCGGTAAACCAAGTTCCAGCGGCAGAAAGAGACCACCTGCTTTAAGGACACCAAGGATGGTGGCGGCATACGTGATGCCAGTTGGAAACAAGACGCCGACCAGCACGTTGCGGCCAACGCCGCGTGCAACCAGAAGCGAAGCTATGGCATGAGCGCGCTTGTTGAGTTGGCGGTAGGTGATAGAGGCGCCGGAGCTTTCTTCGATGGCGTGATGTTCGGGAAATGTGGCTGCGATATGCTCAAAGACGCTGTGGACGATTTTTCGATTCATCACTCACCCCATCATGGTACTCGATGCACTCACAACGCAGGCATCGCAAACTCATCCATAAATATGCCAAAACTCAGGACGATCATCAATAAATCATCTTCATACGGCACATTGAGTTGAAATCCGGGTGAACGGTACTGAGCTATCAGCCGTTCGACGACATCGGGATTAAAAAACCCTTGTCGCTCAATCGTGCTGCGCGAAAGGGTATCCTGCACCCATTCCAGCGATTGCCCAAGCAAATATGGGCTGCCGGGGGCGACAAAACCAAATTTTTGCCGTTCGCGAATGGGCGCGGGGATATACCTTTCGCCAAGCCGTTTCAGGAGATATTTTTCGGTTAAGCCGTGGAGTTTAAGGTCAGGAGGAATTTCACGGACGAGGTTCAGTACGTTGATATCCAGAAATGGGTAACGCGCTTCCACCGAATTGGCAAAGGCCGCGCGGTCGCCATGATCGGACAATAAATGCGAGGCGAGGCGCAACTTTAAATCAATATAGGCGCGGCGATGAACGGGGTGACGCCCAACGAGCTTGCGGGTATCAACCACCCCCGCGCGCACAGCATTGAATTCATGGAACTGCTCCAGCGCGCGGCTGGAGTAGAGTGCTTCGCGCACGCCCTGAAACTGGTAGAGATTTTTTTCGTAAATAAAGGATTCATCGCCCCACAGCTCTTGTCGCAACTCTTTTTCCAGCAGCGCTTCGGGGTCAAAGGGGTCGTCATCGCCTAACTCTTGCCGCTGGCGGTCAAACTTATATCCGTAGTAACCAGCAAAAAGCTCATCCGCCCCTTCGCCAATCAGCACCACTTTCATCCCCGCTTCCCGCACCGCGCGCGATAGTGCAATGGAACAGGTGTCGTAACTTTCGCGCAGTGGACTTTCGGCATGGCGAATCATAGTACGGAAGCCTTCGCTGATCTGTGGCCAGTCAAAGCGGGATTCATGGTGGATGGAGCCAACATGGGCGGCCATCATCCGTTGAAAGTGCGTTTCGTCAATTTCTGGCTGGGTAAAGCCTATCGAAAAGGAATGGCGTCGTTCGTCGGGAATCAAGGTATGTAAAATTCCGGCAATCATCGAAGAATCAAGCCCACCAGAAAGGTAATAGCCGACGGGAACATCGCCGAGCAGGCGGAGCTTGACAGCATTTTGCAGGGCTTCGTCCAGTCGTTCCAGATAATGGTTTTCATCCTGATAGGCAATTTCCCTTTCGCGCGGGTAGTGCATATCCCAGTATTGGTGCTCGCTCATACCGTCTTTTCCCACCAGCATATAATGGCCCGCTTGCAGGCTGCGAATGTGGCGAAACATGGTGCGTGGGGCGAGACAGCCGGGGAAGGCAAAGACTTGATCAAGGCCAGTGAGATCGACTTCGCGCTTGACGCTGGGATGTTGCAAGAGTCCCTTGATTTCTGAGGCGAAAAGGAAAAGCCCGTCTTGATCGGTATAAAAAAGCGGCGCTATCCCAACATGATCGCGCGCCAGCAGTACGCGGCGCTGCGTGGTGTCATAGAGTGCAAACGCAAATTGGCCGTTCAGGCGCGGGATGAAAGCGACCCCTTCTTCTTCGTACAGGTGCAGGATGACTTCGACGTCCGTGTTGGTAGTAAAGCGATGGCCGCGCTGTTCTAAACCAGCGCGCAATTCACGGAAGTTAAAGATTTCGCCATTACAAATCAGCACCAGTGAGCGATCTTCGTTGTAGAGCGGTTGGTTGCCGCCGACTAAATCGACAATAGCGAGACGACGAAAGCCGAGTCCCAGGTTTTTTTCTTGGTGAAAACCGACGTCATCCGGCCCACGATGGAGTAGGGCGGAGGTCATAGCGCGGAGCGCGTTTGCGTCGATTCGTTCGCGTTGGTGTCGATCAAAAATTCCCGTGATGCCACACATGAAACTGCTCCGGATGGTTGATATGGCAATTTTGCACTATTCATATAGCAGCAAACGCTGTGGACTAAATTTGCAGCAAAGCGAAGTTACTGTTGGTCATTTTCAGCATCAGTTTTCGCCTGCTCTTTAAGGACATAGTCGTGTAGCCAAAGAAATTGGTTTGCAAGTAATTGGTTTCTATCTTTATCGTCTCCTGGATATTCGATTGAAACAGAGGGTAGTTGACCTATTTCATGGGTTATTGCTGAGAGAATACTTTCAGGGTCAATTAAGCCAACTATTGAATTATACTGCTCTCTTTCGAGGTCTGACTTACGTGAGATCCCGGATTCCATCCCCCAGGCCGTTGGAGTGAAGGTGTCTAAGAACCTGAAAACAGATTGTTCACTGGTTTTGAAGATGCTGGCGAGATATTCTTCGACTTCTGATTTGCCGATGTATTTTTTAACTTGATACAATAAGCGGTCGCATATTTTAGGATAGACTGTTGTGATATCTACATCACTCTCCAGAATCGATTTAATTCGCTCGGCTAAAATTTTGCCAATGGCACTTATTTCATCTTCGGTAAAACCGTCTATTTCTGGTCGATCTTTATCCTTCACTCGTAACCATCGAAAAATTTCCACTGAGAATTCAATGTCTGGTGCTGTTCTGATGCAGAGCTGAGATAAAGATATTCTTTCACCTTTATCAGAGATATTCTGAATTAGACCACTAACAAGCATTGCGGCTTGAGCAAATGGATTATTGAAGTTGAATAAATTTTCTGGATTAGGGAATCGATCTGAATGCAGCAGAAGAACTTCTGCCAATGTCATAGATGATTCTCGTGAAATGGATTTTGCTTTTGAGCGTAGTTTCCGGATGAGCCTATCTGCATTTTGCGTCGTTAATAATTGATCGAATACTTTTGCGGTCTCAGCGAGATCATCTTTTGATGAAACTTCGATCAGGTTTTGAATGGTCTGGTCTGAGATATCATCCTCGGGAACCGCATATGCGAAATATCTTTGAAAATAAGAAGGAGAGCATATCCTCTGTGCATCCGACCAGCTTTGTTCCCAATCTCTCCCGTGGTGTGTGTTTCCGTACACTGCTTCAAGCTTAGGGAACATGGATTTTAATAGGCTTAATATCCCATCGATTTCTTCTGGGTCTGACGAATCTATTGACCCTTCAATGGTGGCTATAGTAAGTGATTTTTCTTTATCGCGGTTACTACTATACGAATCTCTTACGCTACCGGTGAACATCTCCGCATTTTTTTTGATTACCTCATACACTTTAGGAAAGAATACTCTCACACCTTCTATCAACATGACATCTACTGGATTTGTCTCTCCTTTAAGAATAGGCAACGAGAACAATAAAATATTGCCATACATCCGGGCTTTTCTTGGTGTTTTTAGTCTTTTGTCAAAAGCAGCCGTAAAGTTTCTTGCAAATTCTTGAGCTTGCTGTTCCGTTAACTTTATTTCAGCTAAAGTGAGAGCACTGTCGACACCTTCAAAACAAAAACCTCTTAAAATCTTCCTATCGACAGACGGCAAATTCAGTGGCACCTGAATAATTTTTTCAAGAAACGCTTTTCCTGCGTTCTCAACCCCGGCACCATATCTATCTTGTAAAGCTGATGAAACCACTTGCTCATCAAATGCCAGTATATATGAAGTAAATTTAAAGTCGGCTGTCAGCTTTACCAGTCTAAATGTTGCGTGAATTTCCTCTTTTTCCAACCGGTCGATATCGTCGGCTAATATCACGACCCTTTTTTTAGCTTCTTCCAATGTTGTTTCTATTCTAGACCTGAGTTCATTTAAGGATGGACCAGCCATAAATTGAGCAACCCCATCGCCTATCCCCTTTTGGCCAAGTGCACCGGCAGCTGCCGGTGCAACTTTTTTGATGATGTCCTTTACTTTCTCACCTGAAGTTATGAGTTTTGTGTCAAGGGCATCGGCAATGTTATGAAAAAATCCTTCCAGTAATTGTTCTTCTGTGCCATATCGCCAAGGATTAAACCTGATGCATATTACATTTGATTCGGTTTTTAATGCTTCTTCTATGAAGTTCAGAACTGTAGTTTTACCATCACCCCAAGCCCCATATAATCCGATCACGATGCTACTTGGATCACTCTTTTTAGCGATGACCTCGGAGATCCGTTTGGAAAAAGGCCATCTGGAGAATCTATCCTTATCCGGGCTCGATATTGGCGCATCTGATGAGTAGTTTGCATGATTTGTCATACTGATTTTCCCTTCTGTGGGGTAATGCCGCTCATACACACGACTTTGAAGTTAAGCTGAATCTGGAATAGAATGATGTCGCAGAGCTTGGCATTGTTGGAGGCAGTCGCTAAGTATCAAAAAAACCAGGTTGTAAAGTTACCGTTTTCGGTAACAGATAGTGGCGGGGCTATTGCGTCTCGTTACCAAGTAATGAGAAGATTACAATGCACACGGCCATGCTGCAAGATCTCAATTTCAACAAACAGTACTGTCCGACGTCAATTGCTTTGTCCTTCCTCGTTGCCAGTGCCCGAACTTCACACGTCTAAACCGCCTTGCCAACCTCCTTCTTAAGCATCAACTCACGCAATTTTCCTGCATGGCGAAGGTCAGGATCAGTTCACGCAATTTGGCGATGCCGTCGGGCGCGGCAAAGGCGGTGTCGAAGTGCTGTTCTAGCAACTCGAAAGTTCGTTTATTCGTCGTTGTTCCTTGGAGTCACCACCCCGTCAGGCTGCGCCTGCCACCCCTCCAAAGGAGGGGAATTATTCTCTTCGAATTCCCCTGGCGCCTTCGCGCCTTCGTGCCTTCGCGTGAGGCTCTTTCCCGCTCAATCTCCCGAAGCAACTCTGAAGCTGGCGGATCATTCGGGTTTTGCTCCACCAGTTTCCCTTGCATGGCGAGGGTCAGGATCAGTTCACGCAATTTGGCGATGCCGTCGGGTGCAGTAAATGCGGTGTCGAAGTGCTTTTCCAACAGTTGTGCGGTTTGCTTATTCATCGCCGCTCCCCGGTTTCTGTAGCGTGCCGATCTGCTTCAGCATTCGGTCGAAGTCGCTTTCAAACAACTGATCCTGCACAATGCGGTACTTCTCGAACTCGCTTTCGGCGTGGGCTTTGGCGATCTCTGCTGTAACCTTACCGGCGTCCTGTAGAATCTCGCGGTCGGTAGCTTCGATGAATTTGTTCAGGCGGGTTTCCCAGTCCTGCATGGTCATGGGGATTTTGCGCTGCGCCATGCTTTCGGCCACATCCAGATAGGCGTTGACCAGCCGGGCTAGTTGCGCCATTTCCTCTTCGGTCAGATAGTTCTTTGCCACGCTGACATCGAATTTCTGGATTTTGCCTTGCGGAGCATCTTTCCAGGTGGTCAGGCCCATGTGCGGCTTGTCGGCATCGGCGCGGTTGACAATGACCTCCGCCGCCGTCTGGCCGTGGATGGCCCAATGTAACTTGTTTTGCACTGTAGCGAAAAAGCGTTTGGTGGCTTGGGCGGTGACGTCGTAGTCGATGGCGGTGACGTAGATGTCGGTGATCTTCTGGTAGAACCTGCGTTCCGAGAGTCGAATTTCCCGAACGCGCTGCAGTTGCTCTTCAAAGTATTGTTCGGTCAGGATGGAGCCACCGCTTTTGATGCGCTCATCGTCCATCACATAGGCCTTGATAGTGTACTCATCGATGATGGTGGTGGCCCACTTGCGGAACTGCACGGCCCGCTCTGAGTTGACCTTGTAGCCGACGGCGATAATGGCGGGGAGTTTGTAGTGCAAGGTGTTGTAGTTTTTGCCGTCTGCGGCAGTTATTCGAAAATTTCGAATAACTGAATCCTCCTGCAACTCACTGTCTGAAAAAACCTTTTTCAGGTGGTAGTTGATGGTATGGGTTTCAACATCGTAAAGCACGCCCATCATCTTCTGGGTCAGCCAGATGCTTTCGTCGGCATACACCGCTTCGACACCACCGCTGCCGCTGGCGGCAACGAAGGTCAGATATTCCGCTGCCGAAGAACGGACAATGGAGACGTCCTTGCCGGTTTTTTTCTTCTTACTCATTCGAAATCCTTCGCGGTTTCGTGTGAGACGTATCTTTCATTCATCGCCGCCCTCCGTTTTTTATTCTACTCAATATCGTGTCATTTTACAGCAGAGATGTTTATACAGCCGCTATTTGGCGCGTGCCATATGGCTACTCACTTGCTCAGTAAATCCAGAAACCTTTGATTGATGTAGTACACTTCGCGACCCGCTTTGATCGCTCGTAAAATGCCGATGTGCTCTAGGCTTTTGAGATAGCTTGAAGCAGTCTGCCGATGCGCAATACCTGCTTCTTCTAGAAAGCGGATTTTGCAGTAGGGTTGCCGATAGAGCAATTCCAGCAGTTCTTTGCTGTATACCTTTGGGAGCTGGGTGCGCACGGTTTCCATGTCTGCGAACATCAGATCACGGATTGACAGGATTTTCGCGCGCGTCTGTTGAGCGGTTATTTCTACTCCACGCAGAAGGTAGAGTATCCAGTCTTCCCACGCTTGGCGCTCAGTAATCCCCCGGAGTCCGGCGTAGTAGTCGTTTTTGTTTTCGATAATATAACGGCTTAGGTAGAGAATAGGAATTTCCAGCAGATTGTGCTCAATGAGGTAAAGGATATTGATGATCCGCCCAGTACGCCCATTGCCATCGGTAAAAGGGTGAATCGCTTCAAATTGGTAGTGGATTACCGCGAGTTTGACCAGCGGGTCGACTCCATCTTCGGCGTAGATGAACTTTTCAAAGTTAGCAAGTTTCTGACGCAGTACGGCTTCCCCTTCTGGTGGCGTGTAAATGATGTCGCCTTGGCTGTTTGTCAATTTTGTTCCAGGAGTTTTGCGCACACCAGCGGTGGTTTGCTTGATGATTTGAAACAGCTCTTCATACAAGTTGGTGGTTAATGGACGGTTGTGCTGGCGGATGGCACTGAATCCATGCCAGAGTGCTTCTTGGTACCGCAGTACTTCTTTGGTGTGCAAATGAGCTTTTGCGCCATGGTTGGCGAAAGCACGATAGAGTTCGTCGTTGGTTGTTACGATATTTTCGATTTCAGATGAAAGTTTTGCTTCTTGTAGGCCAATTGATTGAACCAGAACGGCTTGATTTGGCACCAGTTCGCCGACGCCTTTCAGTTCCGCCAACGCTCTGTTTGCACCAATTGCTGCTTTCAGAACGGCCTTGCTTTCAAGCTCAACATGCGGTGGTAATTCTGGCAGGTCATTATAAGGTCGGCGTGGATTGAAGGTCATATCTGGCTCCTGCTGCAAGGCGTATACGTGTCGAAAAAAATGTCTTTTTTCGACATGTATGGAGTATATGTCGAATCAAGCGACATATCTACATAAAAAGCTGGTGCTAAATTCACACAACCTGACACTAATTTTGATCCCTGATTAACTTTTCCGCATGACATTCGGCATGTCTTTGGATATTGCCACCGTCTGAACATGACACTCAATAAACGAAATACGCATAAAAATTAGACTCTGCAAAGTTTATATAAAATGTATTGACTACTTTGATGCTACTATGATAAATCCGCGCCTCAACTCTATTCAGAGTTGTGAATCATTTCTTGTGAGGTTTCGCATGCGTCTCCTAGTTATTTTGCTCTTTCTCACAGCATTTGCCAGCTATTCTGTAGCGCAGACGGTGAATGTGTATTCGTACCGTCAAGCTCATTTGATGGAACCATTGCTTCAGAAATTTAAAGCGGAGACGGGTATCAATTACCTTCTCTTAACTGGTGCCGCTGGCGGTCTCTTGGAGCGTTTGATTCGCGAAGGGGAAAATAGCCCGGCTGATGTGCTGATCACGGTTGATGCGGGGAATCTTGTTGCGGCGAAAGTGGCTGGCGTTTTGCAGCCTATTGAGTCGGAAAAACTCAAGCAAATCATCCCGGCGCACTATCGCGATAGCGATAATCAGTGGTTTGGACTTTCCGCTCGTTCGCGGGTCATTTTTTATGCTCCCGACAGAATACAGGCTGACGCGATAAACAGTTATGAGGCTCTAGCAAACCCAGCGTTGGGTAAAAAAATCTGCGTGCGCAGTTCGTCAAACATCTACAATCAGTCGCTGGTGGCAGCTATGGTCGCGCATCATGGGGTAGAAGCTACTGAAGCGTGGGTGCGCGGTTTAGTGGCAAACTTTGCCCGTCAGCCTCAGGATAATGACACGGCTCAGATTTATGCGGTTGCTGCTGGCGAATGTGATGTTGCAATTGCGAACACCTATTATTTTGGAAGACTATTAAGCTCTGATAAAGAAAAAGATCAACAAACGGTTAAAGCGGTACAAATGCTCTGGCCAAATCAGGATTCACGTGGTACGCATATGAACCTGAGTGGCGCTGGGGTCACAAAAAGTGCGAAGAATAAAGATGCGGCGATTGCGCTGATTGAATTCTTAGCCAGCGAAGCGGCTCAAGAGGTGTATGCCAACGAAAACAACGAGTTTCCTGTCAATAGCGCGGTGGCTATTTCGGGGCCGATAAAAGCGCTGGGAACGTTCAAGGCGGATACTTTACCCTTGGCGGAACTCGAAAAGCATCAAGCAGAAGCGGTAAAAATTATGGATCGTGCTGGCTGGAGATAAATGACGAATTTGCGAATATTTTCATTGTGGACAACGTTGACGTGGGGTGCCGCCATTTTGGTGGGCATCCCAGTTTTCGTTGTATTGAGCTATATATTTACCCCTTCGTCGGAACTCTGGAGCCATTTGTTCGCGACGGTGCTCCCGCGCTACGTCGCTAATTCTTTGTGGCTGATGCTTGGAGTCGGAAGCGGGACCTTGCTGCTTGGCGTTGCGACGGCGTGGCTGGTGACGATGACGCGTTTTCCTGGGCACCGTTTTTTTGAATGGGCGCTGCTGATACCGCTAGCGATACCGGCGTATGTTATCGCATTTACGTATACCGGTTTGCTGGAATACTCGGGGCCAATTCAAACAATGCTGCGTGACTGGTTTGGCTGGCGTAGCGCGTCCGACTACTGGTTCCCGCAGATCCGCTCTTTATGGGGAGCGATCATTATGATGACGTTGGTCTTTTTCCCGTATGTCTATATGCTGGCACGTGCTTCTTTTTTGGAACAATCCGCCACGGTACTGGAAGCGAGCCGTACCCTTGGGTGCGGAGCGTGGAAATCATTTTTTCTGGTGGCGCTCCCTTTGGCGCGTCCGGGGATTGCCGGTGGTTTGGCGCTGGTGTTGATGGAAACCCTGAATGATTTTGGAACGGTTGATTTTTTCGCGGTGGATACGTTCAGCACGGGCATTTATCGCACGTGGCTGGGGATGGGGAATGTGGCGGCAGCGGCACAACTTGGTGCGGTGATGATGCTGTTTATCTTTTCCCTGATTCTCTTGGAACGGTGGTCGCGCGGGATGAGCAAAACGGAACGTTCCTCGCGCGCCGATCGGATTGCATCACGGCACACCCTTTCGGGCTGGCAAGGTATGGCGGCTTCGTTGGTTTGCGCTCTTCCCGTTTTCTTTGGTTTTTTTCTTCCCGTCGCGGCGATGGGGTATTGGACTATTACTACGTGGGATTTTGTCGATAGCCGTTTTTTTGCGATGGCCTACAATAGCTTTGCCCTTGCTGGTTTGGCGGCGTTTGTGGCGGTGATTGTGGCGGTGATTCTGGCGTATGGGCATCGGCTGCAACCTTCGCGCGGCAAGAGCATTGCGCTCCGTTTCGCCTCGCTGGGGTATGCGATTCCGGGAGCTATTATTGCTTTGGGTGTGATGATTCCCTTCACGTATCTGGACAATATTGCCGCCAATTTTTTCCGTGAGCATTGGAATATCTCGACGGGGCAACTCTTTACCGGAACGTGGCTGGCGTTGATTTTCGCGTACTTGGTGCGTTTCCTTTCCGTTTCGCTCAACACGGTCGAAGCGAGTCTGGCGAAAATCACGCCGAATATGGATGGCGCGGCGCGCACGTTGGGGCATAGTGCCAGTTCAACGCTGATGAAGGTACACGCTCCACTGATGCGGGGGAGTTTGTTTACGGCGCTTATTCTGGTATTTGTGGATGTGATGAAGGAGCTCCCTGCCACGTTTATGATGCGACCTTTTGGGCTTGAAACTTTGGCGATACGCTCGTACGAAATGGCAAACGACGGGTTTTTAATCCAGTCGGCCAGTTCATCGCTGGCTATTGTCGCCGTTGGTATTATTCCCGTGATACTTATCACGCTCGCCATTCGTGGTTCGCGGGCGGCACACTAACCGATTGAGGAGAGCTATGATTCTTTCAATTTCGCACGTACACCACGCGTTTGGCCCACATAACGTTTTGCAAGATGTCAGCTTTACCGTTGCGGCGGGAGAGGTAATCTGCCTGCTTGGCCCTTCGGGTTGTGGCAAAACGACGTTACTGCGCCTGATCGCTGGCCTCGAAATATTGCAAAATGGGGAAATTGCGATTGGTGGAAATATTGTTGCCTCTACTGGCAAGTCGACTCCACCTGAGCAGCGCCATACCGGAGTGGTGTTTCAGGATTTTGCCCTCTTTCCGCATCTCAACGTGCGCCAGAATGTTGCTTTCGGGTTGCGTTCGTTGCCCAAAGAGAGTGTGCGGGCGAAAACTTTGGCCGCGTTACGGTTAGTGGGGATGGAGAAATTCATTGACCATTTTCCGCACCAGCTTTCGGGTGGGCAACAACAACGGGTTGCCTTAGCGCGTGCTCTCGCGCCAGAGCCGAAAATCCTCTTGCTCGATGAGCCGTTTTCGAGCCTTGATACCCGTTTGCGTTCGCACATCCGTGATGAGACGCTGCACATTCTCAAAAAAACCGGCATTGCCGCTGTGATGGTCACGCACGATCCCGAAGAAGCGATGTTTATGGGCGACCGTATTGCGTTGATGTCTCAGGGGGTGATTGTGCAGATCGATAACCCCCAGCAATTGTACTATCATCCGATCAACGCCTTTGTGGCATCGTTCTTTAGTGATGTGAACCGTATTGAGGGGTTTGTCGAAGCGGGTGTCGTCGCTACACCGTTTGGGCAGTTAGACGCGGCGCACATCCCTGATATGACGCCAGTGGAAATCTTTTTCCGCCCCGAATCGCTGCAGGTGAGTTTTGCGGAAGATGCACCTCATGGAGTGGCGGCTGAAGTCAGTGCGACCCGTATGCTGGTCGGCAGTACCTTAATTCACATGCGGCTTGAATTTTGCGGACCACAATGCCCTACCCACATCCACGCGAAAATTGCGGGGAGAATTCCATTGCGTGATGGTGCGCGGGTGATGGTTACCCTTGATCCCTCGCAAGTCTTTATTTTCCCCGGACAGATTTGTGCCGGTGATGCCTGCCTTGCACCGCAGCAGGCGGAAACGGTGAGAAGATAATGGTGGGAGTGGGCACGCGTTATGACCGAAGATGAATTCGCCGATTTGGCAGATGCGGCGTTCCGTGCCTTGCCACCCACTTTACGCGAACGGATACATAACGTCTCTATCGCTATCCAACGGAAACCCTCGGCACGGTTATTGCGTGAACTTGGCATGGAGGATGACGAAACCTTACTGGGATTATATGAAGGGATACCGCTTACCGAGCGCACGCATGACGGTATTGGCTCAGAGCCGGATATGATTACCCTTTTTCTGGAACCAATTATTGAGGCCAGTGATGGTACTCCCGCATCAATTCAACGGGAGATCGAAATTACCCTGTACCACGAAATTGCCCACTATTTTGGTCTTAGCGACGACCGACTCGATGAGCTCGGCGCGTATTGAATTGGTCGTCGTTCGTCTTCTCGTTAAATCTATTGTTAGCTATGTTTCCCATTTGTATATAAGTATTTAACCCGCTAGAGATTCGTCTGATTTTCGTTTCGTGTCGTTTCAGTCGCTTTTTTTCTGTGCCATACCTTGCCCTCAATATGCCGTAGATCTGTTAAATATTGAGGTATTTCAAATCTATCATCATCTTTTCGACTTTTAACTCATTTTGAGACTTAATGAAAACAAAGGGATAGCGTTGCTGTTTGCGTAGCATTTCATTGGCATCATATTTGCTCTAATGCATCCATGTGCGAGCGATTTTATAGTCGTGATGAATGGAGGGTGAGTGAATAATTATCGGTGAATCTTTGTAACTATCGCTTTCCTAAGTAGTTAAAAGAGAAATGGAGTTGTTGGTATGGAAAAGTTCAAGTGGTATAGTATTATTTGTTTCATGTTGATTGTTTTTGGTTCCATCACGGGCTGTGGCGGTGGTGGTGGGCATTGGGATGGTGTTCCGCGAGCTCTGAGCTCGATAACCGTTACGCCAGCAAGTTCTACGGTTATCATCGGCCTCAGTAAAGACTTTATTGCAACAGGATTGTACTCTGATGGCACCACTGATGATATCAGCGATGAGGTGGTATGGTCGTCAGGAACGCCTACTATTGCTACCATTTCATCTACAGGTGGCGCAACTGGGGTTGCGACAGGAGCATCGGTTATTACGGCCACACTCGGCACTTTATCCGGTAATACCACGCTGACGGTAATCTCAGGCACCCTGGGTTCGATCGTCGTGACGCCGGTGAATCCAAGCGTTGTGAACGGTTTGACGCGACAGTTTGTGGCGACTGGTACTTACTCGAATGGTACCTCAGAAAATATCACTTCGTTGGTGACATGGTCGTCTGGCACACCAGCTGTGGCGACGTTGAATCCGAATGGATCGGCTGACAGTGGTTTAGCAACGGGTATTTCGGCTGGCACGTCCCTGGTCACCGCCACCCTTGGCAGTATATCTGGTACTAGCACGCTGACCGTAACCGCAGGCACCTTGAGTTCCATCGTCGTGACGCCAGTGAATCCAAGCGTTGTGAACGGTTTGACGAGACAGTTTGTGGCGACCGGTACCTATTCCAATGGTACTTCAGAGAATATTACTTCGTTGGTGACATGGTCATCTGGCACACCAGCTGTGGCCACGTTGAATCCCAACTTTGAAGCCGCTAGTGGTCTTGCTACCGGAGTATCGGCGGGTCAATCAGTTATCACCGCCACCCTTGGCAGTGTTTCTGGTAACACTACGTTGACCGTAACCGCAGGCACCCTGAGTTCCATCGTCGTGACGCCGGTGAATCCAAGCGTTGTGAACGGTTTGACGCGACAGTTTGTAGCGACTGGTACCTACTCGAATGGTACCTCAGAGAATATTACTTCGTTGGTGACATGGTCGTCTGGCACCATTGCTGTGGCGACGTTGAATCCGAATGGATCGGTAAACAGTGGTTTAGCAACGGGTATTTCGGCTGGTACATCGCTGATCACCGCCACCCTTGGCAGTATATCTGGTACTAGCACGCTGACCGTCACTGCCGCGACCCTGAGTTCGATAGCAGTAACGCCGGTGAATCCAAGCGTTGTGAATGGTTTGACGCGACAGTTTGTAGCGACTGGTACCTATTCCAATGGTACTTCTGAGAATATCACTTCGTTGGTGTCGTTATGACAACCGAAAATTGACCACCTGTGATCACCGAATTTTGACCACCCTCGGTGGTTAGTAAATTAATCGTACAGCTAAAGGGTTTTCTTTTTTCCTCCTTTCAGAGACTGCTTGAGGCGATAGCTGTCCCAAGTGCATTCGATGATATGGGCGCGATGAGTTAGCCGATCGAGGAGCGCAGCGGTCATATTGTGATCACCAAATATCTGCGTCCAATCAGCAAAGCCAAGGTTGGTGGTAATGATCACCGAACCGCGTTCATGGCGTTCAGCGAGGATCTGGAAGAGTAATTCCGCTCCTTCTTTTGAGAACGGCACGTATCCGAGTTCATCGAGAATGAGCAGGTCAAGCCGGGTATATTTACCGAGTAGGCGATTTAAATCTCTCTCGGTGCGGGCTTCCACAAGATCATTAGCAAGAGTGTAGCCGGTAACGAAGCGTACTCGCTTGCTTTGACGGCAAGCCTCGATACCGAGAGCGGTTGCTAGGTGCGTTTTGCCTGCACCGCTTTTACCCATCAGGATCACGTTGCGGCATTCATTAAGGTAGTCTCCCACGGCCAGATCTCGCATTAGACGCTTGTCGAGTTCGGGTACAGCTTCAAAGTCGAAATTTTCCAGTGTCTTGAGCAGAGGGAATTTCGCCTCTTTAATTCGTCGTTTCTCGTTGTTTTCGGAGCGGATGCGTAATTCCAACTCCGTTAGTTCCAACAGAAATTGGCCATAATCGATTCCGCCGTCTCTGGCCTGACGCAACTGCTGTTCGATGTTGCGAGCCATATTGGTGAGATTGAGAGCTTTGAGATTGTGCTGCACCAGCAAAGCGTCAGCTACTCGACTCATAATCCACCTCCGAGGCAAGCATAAATGGAGATGTCAGC